>NZ_JAMAWN010000005.1:0-196590 GCF_023713305.1 Psychrobacillus sp. MER TA 171
TAGAAAGAAATTAAACTTACATTTTTTGGTTAAACCAAAAAGTGTTAATTTCATATGGTCTAATTTTCAAAAATACCAGTTCATATGAGAGTGAATGACGTAAATTTTTCTTAACTTGATAGCTATGCTACGGGATGAGTGAGACAGATAAGACCTCACAACCACGCGCGATAGCGATGGGTGAGGGCTTATCGCTTACCCCGTGGAAAGCGTCCGGCTGGGGCGGAAATCAATTTTACTCTCTGATTTAAGATTTCTTTGCATCATAAATCAACCCTACTCTTTAACATAGCCTAAATAAAAAAGATGCGGCATTTTGCCGCATCATTGATTTAAACTAAGCTCTTCTTGTACAAACTGACCGTAGTGTTTGGCTGCTTTATAATGATGGTACATAAAATACCCGCCGATTAATACAAAGATGATAGATACTACATAAGTGAGTGTTGATTGATAAATCAACATAAAGTTAAAGCCGAAAAACAATATAAACGCTCCAAGACAAACGGAAGCCTTCGCGGTATACCATTTTTTGCGAATAGGAAGTGTTGCACGAAGCTGTTTTGTTTTAAAATAAAAATACCATACAAACGAGACGATAATACCTAAAACTAATATTCCATTTAATATCATGATGTACCTCCAATAAAAGTAATGCTATTTTTATTGTAAAGGTAAACTTAAAAAAAGGCGAATAGTAATGCGTCTCTATGGAGGAAAAATTATGAAAAGACAAATCATTGACACAATCGAGAGCTATGACAAGATTATTATACATCGCCATGTGAGGCCAGATCCTGATGCCTATGGCTCCCAAATTGGCTTAAAGGAATTACTTGCTTTAAATTACCCGAACAAGAAGATATGGGCAACAGGCACACACGATAGCACCCTAGACTTCCTAGCAAAGCCTGATACTGTTACAGACGAGGACTTTAAGGATGCTCTAGTAATCGTTACGGATACAGCCAATACGGAGAGAATAGATGACAGTCGATATAATTTAGGTGAATTTTTGATCAAAATAGATCACCATCCGAACGAAGATGCATACGGAGACCTATTATGGGTAAATACAGAGGCAAGTTCTGTAAGTGAAATGATTTGTGAGCTCTTCTTCGATGGGGAGGAATATAAGGGATGGAAAATGGATTCGACTATTGCCCGCCTATTATACGCAGGAATTGTAGGGGACACCGGAAGATTTATGTTCCAAAGCACGACTGAGCAAACAATGCTTTATGCAGGCAAACTAATCTCCTACGGTTTTGATCGAACAGAACTATTTAATGGTATGTATGAAGTAGAGAGCAACATGCTTCAGTTAAAAGGCTATATTTACGCTAATTTTGAAATGGAAAATGGCGTAGGACATATGAAGTTAACAAGAGAACTTCTGCAAAAATACCAAGTGTCAGAATCTGAGGCTTCCTTATTGGTAAGTGCCTTGTCAGACGTGAAAGGGATGAAATGTTGGGTTTTCTTTATAGAAGACGAAAAGGAAATCCGCGTTCGATTACGTTCCAAGGGTCCAGTTATTAATGGAGTGGCTAAAAAGTATGGTGGCGGTGGACATCCTTTGGCTGCTGGAGCTACTGCTTATTCATGGGAGGAAGCGGACAAAGTTTTAGAAGACTTAAAAAAAGCTGTAAATTGAGGTGTTATGAATGCAAACAGTATATTCCCAAATTGTAACCTCAGCGGATATGCTGAAAAGTACAATTCAATTGGAGCAGCTCATTGAAAAGCTGAAAAAAAATAATGCAAAGGTGGCAGCCATTACAAACAGTATGTTGTATGGTGTGTTGCCTTTTTGGCATACGCTTATAAAAAATGAAATACAGCCGGTTATTGGGCTAACCATCAAGGTGCAGCTAGACAATGGTCCGGTGTCTTTAGTAGTTTATGCGGAGAATAATAAAGGCTATGAAAACATCTTAAAAATTTCTAGTGCAATGGAAACGAGAGAGCTAGATTTACTACCAAAGAAATGGCTGAGTGCATACAGAGAAGGATTAATAGCTGTGTATAAAGCGGATTCCTTGCTCTCAAAAGATAATCTGATAGAACTAATGGCCATATTTAAACCGAGTTGCTTATTCATTGGGATAGAGCGTCCTAGCGGAAAACCGACGGAGGAAGAGAGTTTTGTTAGAGAAACAGCTGAAGAACTAGATATTGCGCTTACTGTTTATCACGAGTGTCGGTATGTAGATAAAGAGGATGCGTTTGCTTTTGAAGTGCTGCATGCAATGGACCAGTCCGTAAAGATGACAGATTTTCAAAGAAAAAAACCAAAGCCAGACGCTCACGTACTTTCTTACGAGGAATGGAATGAATGGTTCGCAGATGTCCCAGAGTGGATTTCTAATACAAAAACAATGTTAGAGCGTTGTATGGTTGTATTCGATAAGAAAAAGCATATAATGCCGAAATATCCTTTGCCAGTAGATGTGAATGCCAAGGATTATTTAGTATCTCTTTGCAAGGAAGGACTAAAAGAGCGAGTTCCACTTTATACCCAAGCTTATTTAGACCGTTTGCAATATGAAATAGACGTTATAAGTCAGATGCAATATGAAGATTACTTCTTAATCGTCCAGGATTTCATGAAGTATGCAAAGCGTTCCAATATTTTAACAGGACCGGGAAGGGGTTCCTCTGCCAGCTCCCTTGTAGCTTATACTTTATATATTACAGATGTAGATCCTCTCCAATATGGACTCCTATTTGAACGATTCTTAAACCCTGAACGTATCACGATGCCCGATATAGATATTGACTTTGCTGACTCAAAAAGAATGGAAGTAGTTCGCTATGTAGCGGAAAAGTATGGACAAAATCATGTTTCTCAAATTATTACATTTGGTACCTTGTCAGCGAAAGCAGCTGCCCGTGAAGTAGCAAGAGTATTTGGATTTGAGGCTAGCACCATGAACGCCATTTCCTCGTTTATACCTTCCAAACTAGGAATTACTTTAAAGGAGGCTTACGACCAGTCACCTAAACTAAGAGAATTTATCCAAACAGAAGATATGCGTAAAAAGTGGTTTGAAGTTGCTCTAAAATTAGAGGGACTACCAAGAAATGCATCTACCCATGCCGCAGGAATAGTGTTATCCCCACAACCTTTAGTAAATACTGTCCCAATTCAAAAGGGGCATGATGAGATTTATTTAACGCAATGGCCAATGAAGGAAGTGGAGGAAAAAGGCTTATTAAAGATGGACTTTTTAGGATTGCGAAATTTAACAATAATTGAGCGAATTCTTAAATCGATTCATGGTAAGAAGTCTTCTATTTCTTTAAAGGATATACCATTAAATGACGAACAGACGTTTAGCCTTCTTCAAAAAGGCGATACAACGGGAGTATTCCAGTTAGAGTCAGCTGGTATGCGTAATGCATTAAAACAAATTAGACCGACTAGATTTGAAGACATTGTAGCAGTTAATGCACTATACAGACCTGGCCCGATGGATAGCATCCCTCTATATGCAAAACGTAAGCTTGGACAGGCACCTATTACTTACGAGCACCCAGTTTTAGAGCCTATATTAAGAGAAACATATGGAATTATTGTGTATCAGGAACAGATCATGCAAATTGCCTCCAAAATGGCTGGCTTTACATTTGGCGAGGCTGACTTGCTTAGAAGAGCCGTTAGTAAAAAAAATAGAGAAGTTTTAGAAAAGGAACGTCATCACTTCGTCCAAAAAGCCAAACAGCTCGGTCATGAGGACCAGGCAGCCACTTCTGTTTATGATTTAATCGTCCGTTTTGCAGATTATGGGTTCCCGAAAAGCCATGCTGTTGCATATAGCGTTATTTCTTATCAAATGGCGTATTTAAAGGCTCACTATCCATTAGAATTTTACGGTGCTCTCTTAAGTACTGCGATAGGGAATCAGGAAAAGATTAATCAGCTTGTAATCGAGATGAAACAAAGAGGTATTGCTGTGTTACCTCCTTCTATTTTTAAAAGTCAATCATCCTTTAGTGTAGAGAACAATGGAATTCGCTTTGGCCTTCAGGCGATAAAGGGGATCTCGTATCCATTCACGCAAAAGCTTCTACAGCAAAGGCATAAACGGACAACGAAATGGGAAGATATTTTTGACATGGCTTCTGATTTGTCTGCTGTTTTCTTTACTAGAAAAAATATCGAGCCACTTGTAAAGGCTGGAGCGTTAGATGAATTTGGAGTGGAGCGTTCTACGTTATTAGCAACTATAGATGCTGCCGTAAAATATGCGGAGCTTGTCAGTCCTACAGAGGAAACGGATTTATTTGAAGGAGACTCTTCTCCTTTCGGAAAATCAAAATATATTAAAATGGATCCGTTACCAATCATGTCAAAGTTAGAATTTGAAAAAGAAGTGCTTGGTCAATATTTTTCAGAGCATCCAACAGTCTCTAAGAAAAAGATGGATAATAACATCCAGCATATTTGGGATATTCAACAGTCTTCGAAGGATTCTTATGTGAAGGTTATTGGAATGGTGGAGGATATTAGAAGGATTCGGACAAAAAAAGGAGAAGCAATGGCTTTTGTCACCGTCCAAGATGATACCGGGACAGTTTCTATTACTTTATTTCCGGATGATTTTGCTAAATTTAATACCCTTCTAAAAGAACAAGCTATTCTTTTTATAGAAGGTAAGAAAGAGACTAGAAATGGTAGAGTACAAATAATTGCGAAGAATATCTCTACCTGTTGATTACTAATATGTTCAAAGATTTTGGATATGGTTACCTAGTGTGAGAAAGATAAGCCATCACCACGTGCGCATAGCGACGGTGATGGCTTATTTTTTTGTTGTTCATAAGGCTATTGTTAAAGGGAAAAGTGTCACACGCGTCCGGTACTTATGCTATTCGATTAACTTCTCTTTTTAAATAACAAAATGACATTCCATATCAACCCAATAACAATGCATATTATTGAAAGGAAAAATGTAAGCCAATAAAAGCTTCCTGCTGGAACGGTGAACTGCGCCAAAATAAATAATATGATTCCAAAAAACAAATACATGTGTGGTAATACAAATCTATTCATTGTCCTTGCACCCTTCCTGATTAACTAGAATATTCTTATCGGATAGCCATTTTTTTATCTGATTTATTGATTACTAATAAAATAATTCCTAAAATACAAGGAAATAAATATATTACTAACATCGTTTCATCCAGGAATTTAAGCATTTCATAATCTGGGAAATTAATATTTCTTTTAATATATGCTATGAAATTAGGAACAAATAAAATCCAGTAAATAACCGTCATTACTATCAATTGTATTTTTGACGCAAATATCAGGGTTAATACGAAAAAAAAAGTTGTTAATGCTGCTAAAAAAATGAATGATTTCAACTCTTCCATGCTATAAGTGACTGGTGTATAGGTAGTCAATAATAGTTTCCTCAAAAAACACAAAATAAGTAAAACTATTGAAAAGAATACACTGATTGTAAAAGATATAATTTGACTAAGTTTCATATATATATATTCCCCCTTCAATGAATCTCACTCTTTTTCATACCTATAAAGAACTTTTCCTTAAAAGAAAAAACGCTCAATTACTCAATTTCTACTTCACAAACTCGATTTAATTTTAACATAAATATCCAGTTGACGTGAGCTGATTTTAAACAGACGTAGGGTATACGTGTCACCATATCTGTTAATCAATGAGATACTTTTATTTTTGCCGACGTTTGGTGAATTAGTTGCCACAACATTTGTTTCTGCACTCAAATAATCTTTGATAAATAAAGTAATTAATGTTTTTTCTTTACGTAATGGAAGATTTTATGTATCCTATTATTTATAAGTGGTCTGACCACTTTGTAATTTATGGAAGAGTGATGTAGTTTGAATTCAGATAAGGCCTCAAGAAAAATGTTTCTGGAAATTGTAAAACAACTGAGACAGCTTATTCATGATGAAAAAGTACCTATTGGTGGAAAATTACCTTCGGAAAGAGAGCTTGCAGAACGACTACAAGTTGGAAGATCTTCCGTAAGAGAAGCACTTCGAAGCATGGAATTACTAGGCTTAATAGAGACTAGAAGGGGAGAAGGAACTTTTCTTTCAGATTATCGAAAACATAAACTGGTAGAAGTGCTATCGACCTTTATTCTGCAGGAGGCTAAGCCAAAGGAAGATGTCCATATCACAAGAGAGGCACTTGAAAAAGATGCTATTAGAAAGGTATGTCTTTCCGAAAAGCTACATAAACTTTTAATTTGGGATGCTTTTATAGAAAAATTGCAGTTGGAAGAAGTGCAAAGAGAAGACATTATTAGAGAAATCCTAATCTTATCGGACAATCGCCTTGGCTTGAAAATTTGGTTTTTATTGAAGCAATATGGTGAAGAGCCTTATCGTAGCTACATGACTTTAGAAGAGAAAGGAATTTGGACTCAATTGCTAGAATGTATAAAGCTAGGAGATGAGAAAAAAGGAATTTCTTTTTTTGAGGATTGGCTATTGTTACTAAACAGGGGAGATGTTTAAATGAGCATTCGAGATATATTTAGAAAGAACCAAAAAAGAAAATATGCGACTATACCATCGGAGAAAGCACATGATGTTCCTGAAGGAATTATGGTTAAATGTCCGGAGTGTAGGAAGAATGTTTTCACCAAGGATCTTATGAAAAACTTAAAGGTTTGTCCTTCCTGTGAACATCATATGAAAATGACAGCTCAAGAACGTATTGATATTTTTCTAGATGAAGACACCTTTGTTTCAATGGATGATCATTTAGAAACAGTAAATCCATTAAATTTTCCTAGCTACACGGAAAAGGTTAAATCAGATTCTAACAAAACAGGCTTGAATGAGGCGGTTTTAACTGGCATTGGGAAACTGAAGGAACATACGGTTGTAGTGGCAGTAATGGACTCCCATTTCCGTATGGGATCTATGGGATCAGTAGTCGGCGAAAAAATTACGAGAGCAATTGAAAAAGCAACGGAGCTGAAAGTTCCTTTTATCATTTATACAGCGAGCGGTGGAGCAAGAATGCAAGAAGGCGTATTGTCTTTAATGCAGATGGCAAAGACATCTGTTGCTTTAAGAAGACATAGCGATCATGGTTTATTATATATTTCTATTTTAACTCACCCAACTACTGGAGGAGTCTCCGCAAGCTTTGCCTCAGTCGGAGATATTAATCTAGCAGAACCACGTGCACTTATCGGATTTGCTGGAAGACGAGTCATTGAACAAACCGTTCGTGAGAAGCTGCCAGACGATTTTCAAACAGCTGAATTTTTAATGGAGCATGGACAGCTGGATGCAGTTGTACACCGACAAGAAATGAGAGACACGGTAGCGAATCTAGTTAACTTACATGTCCAAAAGGAGGTAGTCGTATGGTAAAGGTACTTCCATTTGAGGAGCCAATCGTACAGCTTAAAAATAAAATAGAAGAAATTAAAGAGTACACTGCAACAGCAGAAGTAGATATGTCTATTGAGATTGAAAAGCTGGAAGAGAGACTAAGAAAACTAGAAGTGGATATATATGAGAATATGGAGCCATGGGATAGAGTTCAAGTAGCTCGCCATC
The DNA here is from genome assembly GCF_023713305.1 of Psychrobacillus sp. MER TA 171. Lineage (NCBI taxonomy): Bacteria > Bacillati > Bacillota > Bacilli > Caryophanales > Bacillaceae > Psychrobacillus > Psychrobacillus sp. MER TA 171. Next base: position 7,579 of record NZ_JAMAWN010000005.1, read on the forward strand.
CAGGCCGACCTACTACTAGAGATTATATACAACGGTTGTTTACTAATTTCATAGAGCTTCATGGAGATCGTTCGTACGGCGATGATGCTGCTATTATAGCAGGAATAGCGCTATTGAACGGAAATCCAATTACTATAATTGGGCATCAGCGAGGAATAGATACAAAGGAAAATATAAAACGGAATTTCGGTATGCCTCACCCTGAAGGTTATCGCAAGGCACTTCGTTTGATGAAACAAGCAGAAAAGTTTAATCGTCCGATCATTTGTTTTATAGATACAAAGGGTGCCTATCCAGGTAAGGCTGCTGAAGAAAGAGGGCAAAGTGAAGCAATTGCTAGAAATTTAGTAGAGATGGCTGGCCTAAAGGTACCTGTGATTAGCGTTGTTATCGGAGAAGGAGGAAGCGGAGGAGCGTTAGCGTTAGGTTTGTCTAACCATATTCATATGCTTGAAAACTCTACCTACTCTGTTATCTCACCGGAGGGAGCTGCGTCTATTCTTTGGAAGGATGCCTCGCTCGCGAAGGAAGCAGCAGAAGCGATGAAAATTACCGCTCCAGACTTAAAAAAAATGAATATAATTGATACAATTATAAGAGAGGTTCATGGAGGAGCACATAAAGATATTGAAAAGCAAGCAGAGTACATGAAGGACGTGCTTGTTAGCTCATTAAGAGAACTATCCATGCTCTCACCAGAAGAATTAGTAGAAACACGCTACAAAAAATTTAAGCAAATTGGTCAATTTAAAGAAAATGCGTCTTTATAGACGCATTTTTTTTGAAAGTTTCTCATGTTACACTTATAGTTAATAGAGGTAAGTTTGGAGGGGATAGAGAGATGAAACGTATTGGTGTATTAACTAGTGGCGGAGACGCTCCAGGTATGAATGCTGCAATTCGAGCAGTTGTAAGAAAAGCCATATTTGAAGGTATTGAAGTTGTCGGTATTTTACATGGCTATCAAGGATTAATAGAAGGAAAAATGGAAAAGCTGGATCTGGGTTCTGTTGGTGACATCATCCAAAGAGGTGGAACAAAGCTTTACTCTGCGAGATGTCCAGAATTTAGAACAGAAGAAGGCCAATTAAAGGCAATTGAACAGTTGAAGGCTAATGAAATTGATGGACTCGTAATTATTGGGGGAGACGGATCCTACCGTGGATCTATGACGCTTACAAAGAACGGGTTCCCATGTGTTGGGATTCCAGGTACTATCGATAATGATATTCCAGGAACTGATTATACATTAGGTTTTGATACTGCGCTTAATACAGTAATTGAATGTATTGATAAAATTAGAGACACTGCCACTTCACATGATCGCACCTTTATCATTGAAGTCATGGGAAGAGATGCTGGAGACTTAGCTTTATGGGCTGGGCTTGCAGGAGGAGCAGAAACCATTATTGTTCCTGAGGTAGAGATGGATATTACAGAGGTAGTGGAACGTTTAGAAAGTGGAACTGCACGTGGGAAGAAACATAGTATTATTGTAGTAGCAGAAGGTGTAATGAGTGGGCAGGATTTTGCTGCAAAACTTAAGGAGCATGCTAATATTGAGACGAGAGTTTCAGTGCTAGGGCACATTCAACGCGGTGGTTCTCCTACAGGACGAGATCGTGTGTTGGCTAGTTTATTTGGGGCAAAAGCTGTAGAAGTGTTAATGGCTGGTACTGGAGGCCGTGCAATTGGAATCCAAAATCATCAAGTGGTAGACTATGATATGACAGAAGCATTTGAAAAAACGGAAGAATTCGATTTAGATATGTATCGCTTATCTAAAGAGTTGTCTATTTAAGATTACATAAATTACAGCAACAGGAAGGATTAGATGTATGAGAAAAACTAAAATAGTTTGTACAATTGGACCAGCAAGTGAATCAGAGGAAACATTAGAAAAGCTAATTGAGGCCGGCATGAATGTTGCTCGCTTAAACTTTTCTCATGGTAGCCATGAAGAACATGCTGGAAGAATTGAACGTATTAAAAAAGTAGCTAAAAGATTAGACAAAATCGTTGGAATCTTACTGGATACAAAAGGCCCTGAGATTCGTACACATAAGATGGAAAATGATGCGATTGAGCTTGCATCTGGGCAATCCATTGATATCTCTATGACAGAAGTGCTGGGCAATAATGAGCGTTTCTCTATTTCCTATGAAAAGTTAATAGAGGATGTACAGGAAGGGTCTATTATATTACTTGATGATGGGCTGATCGAGCTTATCGTGAAGGGAATAGATCTAGAAAATGGAATTATTCATACGTATGTACAAAACGCTGGAACTTTAAAAAACAACAAGGGTGTTAACGTACCAGGAGTTTCTGTGCAATTACCAGGTATTACAGAAAAAGATGCAAAAGATATTCTCTTTGGTATTGAACAGGATGTGGATTTCGTTGCTGCTTCTTTTGTTCGTAGAGCTAAAGATGTACAGGAAATCCGTGAGCTTTTAGAAAATAATAATGGATCTCATATTCAAATCATACCTAAAATTGAAAACCAAGAGGGTGTCGATAATATTGATGAAATCCTTCAAGTTTCTGATGGCTTAATGGTTGCAAGGGGAGATCTTGGAGTAGAGATTCCTGCTGAGGAAGTTCCATTAGTACAGAAATCACTTATTCAAAAATGTAACGAAGCAGGTAAGCCGGTTATTACTGCAACACAAATGTTAGACTCCATGCAAAGAAATCCTCGTCCTACACGTGCAGAGGCAAGTGACGTGGCAAATGCAATCTTTGACGGTACAGATGCGATTATGCTTTCTGGTGAGACAGCTGCAGGGCTATATCCACTTGAAGCAGTTCAGACGATGGATAAAATCGCAAAACGTACCGAAAATGCAATTGATTATCGTGCTATTGTTAACAAGCTAAGCAAGGCAAGAGAAGTTAATCTAACAGATGCAATAGGGCAAGCGGTTGCTCATACTGCCATTAACTTAAAGGTTAAAGCGGTTATTGCTCCGACAGAAAGTGGACATACAGCTAAAATGATTTCTAAATTTAGACCTGGTGTGCCTATTATTGCAGTGACATCTACTGTAAAGCCATCTAGATTACTGACATTAGTGTGGGGAGTATATCCGATAGTTGGTAAGAAAGCATATTCTACGGATGAGGTACTTGAAATTGCTGTAGAGGAAAGTATCTTACAGCATTATGTGACACACGGAGATTTAGTAGTAATCACTGCAGGAGTTCCAGTTGGACAAGCAGGTACTACTAACTTAATGAAAGTTCATGTTATTGGAGACATGGTAGCAAAGGGGCAAGGGATCGGAAAGAAAACTGCCTTTGGTAAAGCAATCGTTGTTAATAACGCAAAGGAACTAGAAGGTCAGGATACAAGTGAGAGTATTATCGTAACCATTGGCTCTGACAAAGATATGGTTCCTGCTATTGAAAATTGCAAAGGCTTGATCACAGAAGAGGGTGGCTTAACAAGTCATGCCGCTGTTGTTGGTTTAAGCTTTGGAATTCCTGTAATAGTTGGTGTACACGATGCAACGAAGCTTATAGAGAATGGTCAAGAATTAACGTTAGATGCTGAAAGTGGAGTAATCTACAATGGGCAAGCTAGCATTATTTAATATGATATTCTAAGAATTTATATATTCTCAAGACAAGTGCCTCACATAAAGTGAGGCACTTGTTTTATACTTAGTATAGAAGGACGGTGTCTTTATGAAATGGATAATAGGTTTGTTTGTAGTAGTTCCTGCAATTGAGTTATATATTTTACTTTTAGCAGGCAAGTCATTAGGAGCTTTCAATACACTTTTACTAATCATGGCCACTGGAATTATTGGTGGGCTTGTAGCAAAGCGTCAAGGGATGAAAGCTTTCCGTGAGGTTTCGGATAGTGTGAAAAACTACCAAGCACCGGGTGAATCAGCGATTAATGGGATTTGTATTTTCATTGGTGCTATTTTAGTAATACTACCAGGGTTTGTCTCTGATATTCTTGGGTTTTTATTGCTGTTCTCTCCAACGCGTAAGCTGTTCAAACCTTTGTTTTATAGATGGGTTAAGAAAAAGATGAAAAATGGTCAAGTCATCGTGATGAAGTCTTCATAGACCCTCCCCATTTGTTAGCTATTAAATAGATGAATGGGCTGAAAAGAATACCAACAAAGCCAAATATTAATACTGCCGCAGCACTTAAAAAGAATACATGGACAGCTTTAATCTGCATAGAAGCCGACCAAAGTAAATTGTCTACTATATGTCTTGTAAGCTGCACAAAAATATAAAGCAATAAAATAATACTGCCAAATAGTTTCGCGTCTAGCAGGAAGAAATAAATACTCATAGGTATTAAAATTATGCCAGTCCCAAGAAAAGGTATGCTATCTACTAAAGAAATTAAAAAAGCATTTTTTATCGGGTTATGTAGACCAAGCACGCTAAAGCCTATAGAAAGTAAAATAAATGTAATTAACAATAACTTCATTTCCACGCCCAAAAAGCTATTAACTACCTCCGAAGACTTCATGACTACTTTATGAAAGAATTCTCTTGTTTTCACTGGGAAATAGATCAGGAACCAAAGTCTATTCTTTGTAGACTCATACAACGAAAAAAAAAGTCCAATGCTAAAAAGAAGTACTTCAAAAACATAGGTAGGCAGATGAGTAAGATTCACCAATAAATTATTTAAAATGGTGTTTAATAGCTCTTGGAACTTGTCTTCAAACATTAGAAATATAGGATGCTTTTGCAAGTCATCAAAAGGTAAATATAAAAGATGCTCATGCAGAAGAGGTATAAGCGTGACTAATGATTGAAAGATGAAATATACGAAAAGTAAAAAGCTACTTAATATAATTACCTCTGTTAATAGTACGCTCACTATAATTGGCAGCCTGAGTTTCTTGTGAAAGAAATTAGACGTTGGAAATAATAGATAACCGCACAGGATAGATAACGTTAAAGGGTAAGCAATGAAAAGGATTAATCCAATGATTCCAATTGGCATCCAATAAGATATAATATCTTTCTTGTTTATTTGAAAACTAACTATATTCATCCATTCTTTTCTCAGTATAAATTGATTGAAAAGTTATTTTTTAATAATTTTAAGCGTTTTCATTCACAAAATAGCCAAAATTGATTATAATACGAGAGTAAGCAATTTAAAGGTACATATTAAATACAGGTAAAACTCTATTTACGAGACAAGTAGATAATGCAGTTTTTCTGTAGAAGGGGAGATTACTAATGACGTCAACTCGTGGTTTAGAAGGAATCGTAGCGACACAGTCAGCAATAAGCTCTATTATTGATGACACCCTTACATACGTCGGCTATGATATTGATGATTTAACGAACAATGCAAGTTTTGAAGAGGTAGTTTACCTTTTATGGCATAAACGTCTGCCTAATGCTTCAGAACTAGCAGAGCTAAAACAGCAACTTGCTGATAACATGGCAGTACCTCAAGAAGTTTTAAATCATTTCAAAACATATCCTATTGATAAAGTTCATCCAATGACTGCTCTTAGAACAGCTGTATCTATGCTAGCATTATATGATGATTCTGCAGAGGATATGTCCGAGGAAGCAAACTACCTTAAAGCTATCCAGTTACAAGCTAAAATGTCTACTTTAGTAACTGCATTTTCTCGTGTACGTAAAGGATTAGAGCCAGTAGCTCCTAAATCTGATTTAGGCTACGCTGCAAACTTCTTATATATGCTATCTGGTGAAATGCCAGAAGAAATTGAAGTAGAAGCTTTTAACAAAGCATTAGTACTTCATGCAGACCATGAATTAAATGCATCAACATTCACTGCACGTGTTTGTGTAGCAACTCTTTCTGATATTTACTCAGGTGTTGTTTCAGCTATCGGTGCTCTTAAAGGGCCACTTCATGGTGGAGCAAACGAACAAGTAATGAAAATGTTAACTGAAATTGATACTCTTGAAAACGTAGATAGCTATGTTCAAGATAAATTAGACAACAAAGTGAAAATCATGGGCTTCGGTCACCGCGTTTATAGAAAAGGTGATCCTCGTGCAAAACACTTACGTGAAATGTCTAAAAAACTAACAGCTCTTCGCGGAGAGTCAAAATTATATGATATGTCTGTACGCATTGAAGAAATCGTAACTGGTCAAAAGAACTTACCACCAAATGTAGATTTCTATTCAGCATCTGTGTATCATTCATTAAATATTGATCATGATTTATTTACACCTATTTTTGCAGTTTCTCGTGTATCTGGATGGGTAGCTCATATTCTTGAGCAATATTCAGACAACCGCTTAATCCGTCCACGTGCAGAATACGTTGGACCTGGTATGCAAAAATACGTTCCAATCGAAGAACGATAATATCAATTGTTTGTAAAGATTAGGGCTAAAACACATGGTGTGTTATTGGCCCTATGATTATGATAGTAGGAGGAAATAATAATGACATCTGGTAAAATTACAGTAGAAAACGGTGTACTTAACGTACCAAACACAGCAATCATTCCATTTATCGAAGGTGACGGAACAGGTCCTGATATCTGGGCAGCAGCTTCACGCGTATTAGAATCTGCAGTAGAAAAAGCTTATAACGGCGAAAAGAAAATTGAATGGAAAGAAGTACTTGCAGGACAAAAAGCATTCGACCAAACTGGTGAATGGTTACCACAAGAAACTTTAGACGTAATCAATGAGTACTTAATCGCTATTAAAGGACCTTTAACAACACCAATCGGTGGAGGAATTCGTTCATTAAACGTAGCTCTACGTCAAGAATTAGACCTATACACTTGCCTACGTCCAGTTCGTTATTTCACTGGTGTACCATCTCCAGTTAAACGTCCTGAAGACACTGATATGGTTATTTTCCGTGAAAACACAGAAGATATCTATGCTGGTATTGAATATGCAAAAGGTACAGACAATGCTAAAAAACTAATCGAGTTCTTACAAACAGAATTCGGTGTTAAAAACATCCGTTTCCCAGAAACTTCAGGTATCGGTATTAAACCAATTTCTGAAGAAGGTACTAAACGTTTAGTGCGTGCTGCATTAAACTACATTATTAAAGAAGGTCGTACTTCTTTAACATTAGTACACAAAGGAAATATCATGAAGTTCACTGAAGGAGCTTTCAAAACTTGGGGCTATGAAGTGGCTGAACAAGAATTTGGTGACAAAGTATTCACTTGGAACCAATACGATCAAATTAAAGAAGAACAAGGTACTGAAGCAGCTGACAAAGCTCAATCGGATGCAATTGCAGCTGGTAAGATCCTAGTTAAGGATTCAATCGCTGATATCTTCTTACAACAAATCTTAACTCGTCCAAAAGAGTTCGATGTAGTTGCTACTATGAACTTAAATGGAGATTATATCTCTGATGCACTTGCTGCACAAGTTGGTGGTATCGGTATCGCTCCTGGAGCTAACATCAACTACGTAACTGGACATGCTATTTTTGAAGCTACTCACGGTACAGCTCCAAAATATGCTGGTTTAGATAAAGTTAACCCATCTTCAGTAATCCTTTCAGGTGTATTAATGCTTGAACACCTTGGCTGGAACGAAGCTGCTAAACTTATCATGGATTCCATGGAAAAAACAATTGAATCTAAAGTAGTAACTTACGACTTTGCTCGTCTAATGGATGGCGCTAAAGAAGTTAAATGTTCAGAGTTTGCTGACGAATTGATTAAAAATCTTTAATCGGAAGTTATGAAATTTGGTTTAACGAGAGAGAGGATTAATTCCTCTCTTTTCCAATTTTGGACAAAAGGAGAGTTACGACATGACAATGAAACGTAATAAAATCTCAGTTATCGGTAGCGGGTTTACAGGTGCTACTACAGCGTTCCTATTGGCACAAAAAGAGTTGGGAGATATCGTATTAGTGGATATACCACAAGCTGAAAACCCTACTAAAGGCAAAGCTTTGGATATGGCGGAAGCTGGACCAGTTCAAGGATTCGATGCTAATATCATTGGTACTTCTAATTACGAGGATACGAAGAATTCGGATTTAGTAATTATTACTGCAGGTATTGCACGTAAGCCTGGCATGAGCCGTGACGATTTAGTTCAGACAAACCAAAAAGTAATGAAGGCTGTTACTGGAGAAATTATAAAATATTCTCCAAACACAACGATTTTAGTATTAACCAACCCAGTTGACGCAATGACATACACTGTCTTTAAGGAATCCGGTCTACCGAAGGAAAGAGTGATCGGTCAATCGGGAGTTTTAGATACTGCCCGTTTCCGTACATTTGTTGCACAGGAATTAAACCTATCTGTTAAAGACGTAACTGGTTTTGTTCTTGGAGGTCATGGCGATGACATGGTTCCACTTGTAAGATACTCATATGCTGGCGGCATACCTTTAGAAAAACTAATGGATAAAGATCGCCTGGAGGCTATTGTGGATCGAACTCGTAAAGGTGGAGCAGAAATTGTTAACCTTTTAGGCAATGGTTCTGCATACTATGCACCGGCTGCTTCACTTGTAGAAATGGCAGAGGCTATCCTAAAGGATCAAAAACGTGTTCTTCCATCCATTGCATACTTAGAAGGGGAATATGGTATGGAAGGTATTTACCTTGGAGTTCCAACCGTTCTAGGAGCAGGTGGCATTGAGAAGATTATAGAACTTGATCTGACGGAAGAAGAAAAAAATCTGTTAAGTAAATCTGCTGATGCAGTAAAAGCAGTAATGAAGGTTTTAGCTTAATAGTCTGATCTAATGAGTGAGATTAATTTCTCACTCATTTTTTGTTATGCAGTTAAACTTAGTCAGTTTAACAAATGGCGCATTCTCAATTAATAAGAAACACTTTTTGTTTAATGGACGAAACCTAATGCAACATTTCCTTCAGAGGAACGTCTGTTGAAAAGAGTGTATTCAGCCATACGTGAATATAGTAGTATCGTTTGTTGCGTTCCTCTAATAATTATTGATAAGATATAGGTAACTTAAATGTAGGGAGTTGAAACATAATTGCTAGGGAGAATGTCTAGAATCGGAAAGAGTATACAAGATTTAATCATCGGGGAAAAACTGTCTATCACAGAGAAAATCGAGGATAAAGATATACTACTATACTTAGGATTGACAAATGATAACAATCCTCTTTATATTCAACATGATTTTGCTTCCAAAACAGAATATGAAAAACCAATTGTACCTACGATTATGTTGACTGGTATTGTAACTTCTGCAATATCCAAATATCTTCCTGGTCCAGGTTCTCATGTTTATAGGCAAGAGATTACGTTTCCTGTACCTGCGTACCATTATTCCTTAATAACATTTACGTTTGTAATTACCGATATTAATGTACATAAAAATGAAGTTAGTATAGAAGTTGAAGGCCGTAACGAGGAAAAGGAAACAGTTTTACAAGGTAAGTTTCTTGTAGCTCCTCCCACTTTACAACCTTAACATACTATAATAAGTATCGGTTTAGTTGGCTGATTTGGAATGGGGGTTTCAAATCGACTATGGAGGCTAGGATAATGAAAAAAGTATTAGTAGTAGATGATGAAAGTTCGATTGTAACTTTATTGAAATATAATTTAGAGGAAGCTGGTTTTCAAGTTATTACTGCTGCTGATGGGCGTGAAGGCTTGAATTATGCTGTGGAGGAAAAGCCAGATGTAATCGTTCTGGACTGGATGTTACCGTATCTAGATGGTATGGAAGTGTGTAAGGAGCTAAGGCTAAGAAAGATACAAACACCAATAATCATGCTGACAGCCAAAGGGGAAGAGTTTGATAAAGTACTTGGACTCGAACTAGGAGCAGATGACTATATGACAAAGCCATTTAGCCCTCGAGAGGTTACTGCGAGAGTAAAGGCGATGATTCGTAGAAGTGTATTAACATCCGAGCATCAAAAGAAAAATGCGGATGACAACTATACCTTTGGCGGTTTAAAAATATTTCCTGATCGCTTTGAAGTTCTTTTGAATGACCAGCCCTTAGAATTTACCCCAAAAGAATTTGAGCTGCTAGTGTATTTAATTGAAAACAAAAATAGAGTGTTAACTCGTGATCAGCTGTTAAGCTCAGTATGGAATTACGATTTTGCGGGTGATACTAGGATTGTAGATGTTCACATTAGTCATCTTAGAGATAAAATTGAAGAAAATAGCCGTAAGCCTATGTATATTAAAACCATTAGAGGGCTTGGATACAAGTTTGAGGAGCCAAAGTCAATATGAGTTTTCACAATAGAATATTTCGTATTTATTCTATTTTAATCGGACTAATTCTACTTGGAGTCGGTTTAGTATTGGCTCAAATATTTCCTATTTTTATCGAGCGTACTACTAGTACGAGTATTGATGGGAAAATTGAGGATATCGAAAGTTATATAAGTACAACAAATATCACTTCCGAGGAAAGACAAGAAATCATTAATCATTTAAATGCTTCTTTGTTAGAAGAAGATGTGAATTTTATTCAAATGAATTTATGGATTGCATTAGCGTTTATCCTTATATTAGCTTATCTAATTGCTTTAATCATTAGCTTTAATATAATGAAAAGATACTCGCAGCCAGTTGAGCACTTAACGGAAACTGCAATGGAGCTAGCTAGAGGAAATTATCGAATACGAGCTTTTGAGGATGGTTTTTCAGGAATGTCCAAGCTTACAAATTCGATTAATATATTAGCTAGAAATCTTCAGGATATATCTATCATGCGTGAAACCGAAAAAGAACGATTAAAAACGCTCATTGAGAATATGGGAAGCGGATTAATCATGATAGACCGCAGCGGAGTAGTGAGTATAGTCAATCGCTCGTTTCTTAACCAGTTGCAGCTAAGCTTTGAACAAGTAGACGGAAAACAATTTCGTAAAATTGGATTACCCGAACAAATAGAAACGTTTATAGAAAAGCTGTTTTTGACGGAAATGCTAAGCAAGGAACAAATTGAAATACAGCGTAATTTAAGTACATACCACCTCGTAGCATACGGTGCCCCTGTAATTGGGGAGCATGGAAGATGGCTTGGGATTGTCGTAGTATTTCATGATGTCACTGAATTGATCAAACTGGAGCAGGTAAGAAAAGACTTTGTTGCGAATGTTTCACACGAATTAAAAACTCCTGTGACTTCCATTAAAGGATTTTCTGAAACCCTTTTATATGGTGCCTATAAAAAAGAAGATACGTTATTATCATTTTTAGAAATCATATACAAGGAAAGCAATCGTCTTCAAATGCTTATTAATGATTTATTAGACCTATCAACAGTAGAACAAGCAGGGTATGAAATTAAGTTAAGTAAAGTAAGACTATATGATGTACTCATGCAAAGCATGGAAATGACTAATCATTTATTGGAAGAAAAAAATATGGAATTAACTCTAACCTTAGATGAGAAGGTAGAGGTACTGGGAGATTCCAACCGAATTATGCAAATTATGATGAATTTATTGACCAATGCTATTACCTACTCATCCGAAAATACCTTCATCACGGTGAATATAGGAAAAGACAAAAAATATGGTTACTTTACAATTAAGGACCAAGGAATTGGTATTAAGGAAGAAGAGGTAGAACGCATATTTGAACGTTTTTATCGAGTGGACCGTGCAAGAAGTCGTAATTCAGGTGGTACAGGATTAGGCTTGGCAATCGTCAAGCATATCGTAGAAGCTCATCATGGTTTAATAAAAGTTGAAAGTGAGATTGGAAAAGGTACAGCTTTTACTGTGTATATTCCACTCACGAAAAGTTAATGGAGGTCCATCATGAATAATCAACCCTTTATCCCTATTATAATTGGGACAGATATGAACGCATACAATATGTCCATTTCCTTTCACGAGGAGTATGGTATTAAACCAATTTTAGTAGGTAAAGAAGAAATGTCCTTCACTAAATTAAGCAGTGTCATTGAACATATTGAAATACACTCAAACTTATGGGACCAATCTGCTTTCGTATCCGTTTTGACAGAAGTAGCAAAAAAATATAAAACAGCAGATAAGCAGTTACTATTAATCGGCACAAATGATTTTTATGTTCGTTTAATCATTGAGAATGCAGACGTTTTAAAAGAAATGTATGTGTTTAACTATATGACCGAGGATCTTATGAACAACCTTTTAGTAAAATCGAACTTTTATAAGCTTTGTGAAGAGCATGGAATCGACACACCTAAAACATATTTCTACTCATGCTCTAAAAAACAACCTTTTACTGAAGAGGTGCTTTTCCCGTTAATCATTAAGCCTAGTAACGGCGTAGAATATTATAAGCATAAATTTGCTGGTCAACAAAAAGTATATCGAGTAGAGTCTCAGCAAGAATTAGATGAAGTTATTCGCAAAGTAAATGAGAGCGGCTATAAGGAAGATTTGATCATCCAGGATTATATTCCTGGAGACGATACTTACATGTGGGATTCTGTATTTTATGTTAGCTCAAAAGGGCAGGCACAGCTAAGTACACTTGCTCAAGTAGTTTTACAAGAGCATACAGTGACTGCAATAGGAAATTATACTGCTCTTATTACTCGTTACGATGAAGAGTTAATGAAAAAACTTCAACACTTCTTAGAGGCAGTTGGATACGTTGGCTTTGCTAACTTCGACTTAAAATACGATGAGCGAGACGGAAAATATAAAGTTTTTGAAGTAAATATTAGACAAGGTAGATCAAGCTATTATGTAACTGCACTGGGACATAACATGGCACGATATATTGTGGATGACGTTATTTATAACAAAGAAAAGCCTTTGACGCTATTAAATGAACATTACCTATTTACGGTTGTTCCTAAAATAGTGTTGAAGAAATTTGTGGATAATCTATCTATCCAGCAGGAAATTCGTTTGCTGTTAGGGGAAGGTAAGTGGGGTAACCCGTTGTTTTATAAAGGGGACAAGCATTTCAAACGTAAGTTATATTTGATGGCTCGTCAGGTGAATTATTATAAAAAGTACAAAAATAATCAGTGGTAAGTAAATTTTTACAAGAAATTCACATGCCATTTACATTGCTTTGATAGAGTTTAGGTAGACCCCCTTTTCCAAATGAAATACTTTAAAAGGCTAGCATTTATTGCTGGCCTTTTAATTATGGCTATGGATTTCAGTCTAGTACTAGGTTTAAATGAAAAGTAGGAGGTAGTGAGGCAGATTTCCGCTCTAGGCGGACGCTTTCCGTGGGGTGAGCGATAAGCCATCACCCATCGCTAACGCGCGTGGTTGTGATGTCTTATCTGTCTCACTCATCCCACAGGAGTCGCTGCCTGCCGCTACAATCATAGGAGGGGTGTCCCAAAAGAAAAGATTATAAATTGCTTGCTACAAACATTATCTTTAAGCTTACTTTAATTTCATCTATTAAAATGCTCCTCATTTGAACAAGCAACTTCACCAAAATTATCAAAGTATATCTAACACACGATTATAAAATGAAAGATAAAACAGGAAACAAAACAAGTAAGATTACCATGCTTTGTGCGAAAGTTGCTAAAATATCCTTTTTCCAAGTGTTATTTTTGGGATATCGATTGTTCAATCTTTGAAAGATGAGTAGGAAACCCCACCAAATGAATAAGTTTATTAAGAACTGACTGATGTTATCATAGAGCATAAATCTCCCTCCAAACTAACCTGCCAATTTATTTAAATACGTTTCCCTTGCAAAGAAGTTTTAAGAAACTTGAAATTTATTTAAATAAATCTTTTTAAATAGTTTCCAAATATTTTGTTCATAACCTTGGGTGTGTTTTCTAAATAAACATTAATTTGTTCTATGTTCGATTGGAGTTTATCAGTGTTACTTTCATCTGTTGGAAAATCAGATATTCCTTTAATAATAATACATTCAACATCATTCTTCTTACAGATATAAGCAATTGCACTCGCTTCTGTATCGGCTATTGTTATTTCGTTTTCTTTAAGTTCTAAATAGTCCTCCCACATAACTACTGCTTTATCAGCAGTGCCAATTGTTCCTGTATAAAAATCATCTCCTCCATATCTAGATAAATCAATATCGACTATGAAGGATTGTTTAATAAATGGCTCAATTTCTTTTACTGTACAATCATATTGAACGGCTTTATTGGGTACAAAAATATCCAAATTACTGTACCTCTCATCTATTCCTGCGCATGTTCCGGCAACGATCACTTTAGTTAAAGATACTGAACTTGTTTTTTATAGTACAGGTGTAAGAAAAGTAAATGGTGTTGGTGGCAATCAGTATATGATTTCTAAATTTGATTTAATTGTTCTTATGAAATAATCACCGTATGGGTAACTGAAACGTTCGTTATTTTTTATGCTAAAGTATTCCAAGGTCGCTTCGTATTCCCACTTCGTTGCAATGCTTATTCCGATCATATTTATCACCCTACAAATAAAATTTGTCACTATATAATGTCTCTACACGGTTTAGATTAACTATTGATCTATATAGGCACAACAACTTTTGAAATGATATATGGCTTATCTCTCAATATATCCATACATGAACTGTAGCAAATCATCTCTAATTATTTTTGCAAATGATTTAAAATTGATTTCATCACCGAGTCTTGAGACATACCGGTCGTTAGTATTGTCTCGCCATCCGTTCCAAGTGAATCGTTCGGAGTCCACCAATTTCGTAACGAATCTTCCCCAAATTTCGACTTTTTCGAACGTATGTTATGGCGTTTTACTGTTTCCTCAAATGGTATATCAAAATAATAGATATATGCTTTCCCATTGTAAAAATCTATTAGGTTATGAAGCATTTCACCATACCTTTTTTTACTCAAGATTCCTTCTAATATAACAAATTCACATTTATCTTTACCGTATTCAGTGATGTGCTGTATCAAATCCACCGAGAGATTGCCTTTTTGATCATGAATGTTCAGCATATTTCGTCGAACATCATCCTGAGAAACTAAAAGCGTCCCACTTCCCAAATGGTTTTGAAGTATTTTGGCAGTTGTAGTTTTTCCACTCCCAGAGTTTCCTCTAATAATAATTAATTTAGATTCCATATGATCCCCTTGATTGTTTAAAAAATTTTACTATATATTAAATTCCATCCATAATGGATTATTCCTTCTTTAACTTAACCTAATTATTTCTAATACCGCTCTACAAAAACACCCCTTATCTAAGCCGAGCCAAAAAGAAATAGTCAGTTTTGAAATTTTTGAAACTTTCCTTCATCAGGTCCGTAAAGTAACTATACATAGAGAAGGGGGAAAAATATGAGTACAAAAAGATTGTTAACTATTATCGCTGTATCTATTGTTGGCATTGTTCTTCTATCCGCAGTATTTACATCTTGGTATACAGTAGATGAATCCGAACAAGCAATAGTGATTACATTTGGAGATGCAAGCGATCCAATAACAGAATCAGGGTTGAAATTTAAGTTTCCTTGGCCAATACAGAAGGTAGAAAAGCTATCAAAAGAAACCTTCAGTTTACAGTTTGGTTATAAGCAAGACGCGAATGGGGAAATCACTTCTTATGACAAGGATACTAAAATGATTACTGGAGACGACAATATCGTTTTAACAGACTTGGTTGTTCAGTATAAAATCACAGATCCTAAAGCGTACTTGTTTAATTCTGAAAATCCAAAGGAAATGTTACATGATGCAACCTCAGCATCTATTCGTTCAGTAATCGGAAATTCGAAAATTGATGATGCTTTAACTTCAGGTAAGGCTCAAATTGAAGCAGATACAAATGAGTTGCTTGCTTCATTGATTAATAAATATGAAATTGGTATTACTGTGTTGACGGTAAAGCTACAAGACGTAGAGCTTCCGAATGCAGAAGTTAGGGCTGCGTTTACAGCGGTAACGGATGCGGAAGAAACTAAAAATACAAAAGTAAACCAGGCAGAAAAATATGTAAATGAAAAGGTTAGTGTAGCTGAAGGTGAAGTGGATGCTATTAAATCAGAGGCTATAGGCTACCAAACAGCACGTATTGAACAGGCAAGAGGAGATGTTGCCTTATTTGATAAGCTATATGCCGAATATCGAAATAATAAGGAAATCACTAGACAGCGATTAGTGATGGAAACATTGGAAGCTGTTTTGCCTAATGCTAAAATTTATATAATGAATGATGAAGGTGGGACGATGAAGTATTTACCACTTCAACAAATAGAGTCCTCTAAACAAAGTGCACCACCGCCTAGCACTACTACTGAGAAAAAGCCTGAAGAAGGGAGTGGACAATAATGTCAGATAACAATAACCCTTTTGCAAATTTAGAGTCTAAGTTTAAAGCTGTGCCTAACAAACCTAAAAAAGAAAAGACTCCCATTGATTATAAAAAGCATACTAAATCGTTCATTTCAATTTTTGTAGTCTTTGTACTTGCAGTAATTGCCCTCGCTAATATATATGTAGTCAAGGAGGGGGAATATAGAGTTATTCGTCAGTTCGGTGAGATTAAAAGTATTAAAGATTCTCCTGGCCTGCATATGAAAATACCATTTATACAAAGTGTAACGACCATACCAAAATACCAAATGAATCATAATTTATCTGAGGCAGAGATCAATACAATGGATAAGCGACGTATAATTATCGATAATTATGCAGTTTGGAGAGTAGTCAATCCAAAGGACATGATTTCTAATGCAGGTAACATAGTGAATGCAAGCTCGCGTATGGAGGAATTTATTTATTCAGTAGTGCGTTCAGAGCTTGGTCAATTAAATTATAGTGAAATCATTAATGATGAAAATTCATCGCGTGGTAGTTTAAATGACCAGATTACTAAAGAAGTAAATGAACTTCTATCTAAAGATAAATATGGAATAGAAGTAGTAGATGTCCGTATTAAAAGAACCGACCTGCCAGAAGAAAATGAGCAGTCTGTATATAACGAGATGATTTCCGATCGTGAAAGTGTTGCTCAAAAGTTTTTGTCTACTGGTGATGCTGATAAGAGAAGAATTGAAGCGGAAACGGATAGTACAGTTACGAAAATGATAGCAGAAGCTAAAAAAGAAGCTGCTCTTCTAAGAGCTGAAGGGGATGCGGAGGCTGCAAGAATTTATAATACGAGCTTTTCAAAGGACCCTGAATTCTATTCTTTATATAGAACGTTAGAATCCTATAAGAAGACTATCGGTGAAGATACGATGATTGTTATTCCGTCCGATTCACCTTATGCCAATATCCTTTCTGGATACTTAGAATAGTATATGAATCGTCATTCCCCTTACTGTCGTGGTAAGATATAGGGAATGACGATTTTATTTTATTTAATAAAAAAGCTTTGTTAAAGTTATTGGTTGATTTAGAATAACAATTTTTTTATTGTGACTATAAACATGCGCACAGGAACTTTCAAATGGCTATTAAGAACATAAATAGATGATGAAATTGGGATTGGTGACAGTTTTTCTGCTTTATTTATGCGAGTAAATTTTTTAGCGATCAATGCTAAAGCTGTTCCCATTTATTGATTGGAGCGCCAGACGGCGACTCCTACGGGATGAGTGAGACAGATAAGACACCACAACCACGCGCGCTAGCGATGGGTGGTGGCTTATCGCTCACCCCGAGGAAAGCGTCCGGCTGGGGCGGAAATCAATTCTACTCTCTGATCTAAGATTTCTTTGGATTATAAATCAACCCTAACCTTTAACATCGCCAATAAAAAATATTTTAAATACTAGTAAATGTAAAACAATATAACTAAGGAGTGAATGATTCATGTCATCTGAAAAAATTCTATTATTAGATGGGAATAGTTTAGCTTATCGTGCATTCTTTGCCCTTCCTTTATTAACAAATGAACATGGAATACATACAAATGCTGTTTACGGCTTTACGATGATGCTTCAAAAAATAATGGATGAAGAGAATCCTACACATATGCTCGTGGCATTTGATGCAGGGAAAACTACCTTCCGCCATTCAACTTTTGAAGAATATAAGGGAGGGAGACAGAAAACTCCACCCGAGCTTTCAGAGCAATTTCCATATTTACGCAAGCTTATAGATGCTTATGGTATTAAACGATATGAGCTGGAAATGTATGAGGCAGATGATATTATAGGGACGCTAAGTCGACAGGCTGAAAAGAAGGGACAGCAGGTTGTCATTGTGTCAGGAGACAAGGATTTAACTCAGCTAGCTACAGATTCGACTACTGTGTATATTACGAGAAAAGGAATTACAGACATAGAGAAATATACACCCGAGCACGTTCAAGAAAAATACGGACTTACACCACTTCAAATCATCGATATGAAGGGATTAATGGGGGATTCCTCTGATAATATCCCGGGAGTTCCAGGCGTTGGTGAAAAAACAGCCATTAAACTTTTAAAAGAGCATGGATCTGTTGAGCAACTATATCAAGCACTCGATTCAGTTAGTGGTGCTAAGCTAAAGGAAAAGCTTATAGCCAATGAGGAACAGGCGAAAATGAGCAAGGAGCTTGCAACTATTGAAATAAACGCTCCTATCGATGTGTCACTTGAGGATATCACTTATAGTGGTCCAAACATGGATGACGTCATTTCCATATGGAAGGAGCTATCCTTTAAAACTTTATTGGAAAAAACGGAGTATGTGGCAGAGGAGCATTCTACCACGGAAACGACTTTTGAAATTGTAGAGAACGTGAACTCTAGTTTCTTAGTAGATGAAATGTCTCTGCACTTAGAACTATATGATGAACAGTACCATAGAGCGGATTTATTGGGCATTGCGTTGTCAGATGGGGAAACATCTTATTTTATCCCTGGAGAAACAGCTTTCCAATCAAAAGAATTTTGTGCTTGGCTAGAGGATGAGTCCAAAACAAAATATGTGGTGGATTCAAAAGCAACGCAAGCAGTAAGCAGAAAACATGGAGTAAGCATTGCTGGGGTGGAGTTTGACCTAACACTGGCAGCCTATATAGATAATGCATCCTTGTCAGCAGATGATGTGGCAACGATCGGTAAAGAATATGGTTATTACAACGTGTTAAGCAATGAGCAGATTTACGGAAAAGGAGCCAAAAAGTCTGTTCCCGAGCAAGAGAAGCTTGCGGAGCATGCCACTAGAAAGGCACTGGCTTTATGGCATTTAAAACCTATACTTGAAAAGAAATTAAAAGAAAATGAACAATTTAAGCTATACAAGGAGCTGGAATTACCACTAGCATCTATTCTAGGGACAATGGAATCAGATGGAGTAAAGGTGGATAAGCAAGTACTTGTTGAAATGGGCCATGATTTAGAAATCAAGCTAAAGCAAATTGAAGGGGATATCCATGCTTTAGCAGGAGAAGCCTTTAATATTAACTCACCAAAGCAGCTTGGCGTCATTCTTTTTGAAAAGCTTGGGCTGCCACCTATTAAGAAAACAAAGACTGGCTATTCTACAGCAGCTGATGTATTAGAGAAACTAGCTAGTGAGCATGAAATCATTGAACAAATTTTAATGTACCGTCAATTAGGAAAGTTAAATTCAACCTATATCGAAGGACTTTTAAAAGAGATCCATGAGGATGATGGGAAAATTCATACTAGGTATCAGCAGGCGCTTACAACAACTGGACGTTTAAGCTCTATCAACCCTAACCTACAAAACATTCCAATCCGTCTTGAGGAAGGTAGAAAAATTCGTAAAGCGTTTGTACCAAGTAATCCTGAATGGGTTATGTTTGCAGCCGATTATTCTCAAATAGAGCTACGAGTGCTTGCCCATATGGCAGAGGATGCAAACCTGATGGAAGCCTTTAAGAATAATATGGACATCCATACTAAAACAGCTATGGATGTATTCCATGTCGAGGCTGACGCTGTTGATTCTAATATGCGCCGAGCAGCAAAAGCAGTTAACTTTGGTATCGTTTATGGAATTAGTGATTACGGTCTATCTCAAAGCTTAGATATTACTCGTAAAGAAGCTGCTATTTTTATCGAGAAGTATTTGAAAAGCTTCCCTGGAGTAAAGGAATATATGGATGACAGTATTCAAACAGCTAAGCAAAAAGGCTTCGTTACGACCATTTTGAATCGCAGAAGATATTTGCCGGAAATAACTAGCTCTAATTTTAATTTGAGAAGCTTCGCTGAACGCACAGCTATGAATACACCTATACAAGGAAGCGCAGCAGATATCATTAAAAAAGCGATGATTGATATGGCGGCAAGACTTAAAAAAGAAAACATGCAAACCAAGATGCTTCTTCAAGTACATGATGAGCTAATATTCGAGGCTCCTCCAGAAGAGATTGCACTGCTCGAGAAGATCGTTCCTGAGGTAATGGAGTCTGCGATTGAGCTAAACGTTCCTCTTAAAGTGGAGTATGCGTTTGGATCATCTTGGTACGATACAAAGTAAGGAGTTTTATGTATGCCAGAATTACCAGAGGTGGAAGGCGTTGTTCGAGGACTTCAGCCTGTTGTCACAGGTAAATTGATTCAATCAGTGGATGTTTCTCCAACCATCATAAAATCAAAGCAAGTCGGAAAGGAAGCTATTATCAAGGGAGCAGACGTGGAGTCATTCCAGGCTGCTCTTCCTGGTATGGTGATCGCTCGAATTGAACGGCGCTCGAAATATATTTATTTTCATTTGAAAAACCAAAACGGAGAACCATTTCTACTCGTTTCGCATTTGGGCATGTCAGGTGCTTGGTTCTATGTAAGGACCTTGGATGACATCTTAGAGGAAAAGTTTAAAAAGCATAGTCATGTTACTCTTCATTTTGAAGAAGGAGATATGCTTGTATATGCGGACATACGTCGCTTTGGCGAGCTACGTCTGCTAGAAAGTGAAGCAGACTACCCACCTTTACTTTTGATGGCTCCCGAGCCTTTTGACGATGGAGCATTAGAGCATTTTCTACAGATGAGTCTCTTGCCGCGCTATGAAAACAAAGCTATCAAGGAATTCATCATGGATGGTCATGTCGTTTCAGGCTGTGGCAACATATATGCCACAGAGGCATTATTTAATCTTAGAATACATCCTGCACGGACAGTAAAAAGAATAAGTAAAGCAAGAAAAATTCAACTGTTTCAGGAAATAGTGAAAGTACTGTTAGACAGCATTGAAAATGGTGGAAGTACTATTTCAGATTATCGTTCTATTAATGGTGGAGCAGGAACGATGCAGCATAGATTACAAATGTATAGCAAAAAAAGCTGCCCAATCTGTGGGAAAGCTACCAAGCAAAAAACAATAGCTGGCCGAACATCTACCTATTGTGGTTCGTGCCAAAAGTAACGGAGGATTCATCATGATCATTGGATTGACTGGAAGTATCGCTAGCGGCAAAAGTACGGTGTCAAATATGCTGAAGGAAATGGGATATCCCATTATTGATGCAGATCTTGTAGCAAGAATCGTTGTGGAAAAAGGAGCAGATGCTCTTCAGGCAATAACGGAGGTTTTTGGAGACGAGATACTTAATGCGGATGGTGAACTAAATCGTCCGAAGCTAGGTGAAATAATTTTTTCTTCACCCGCCCAAAGAAAGCAGCTGAATGATATTATGCATCCAGCCATTCGAGCGGAAATGATGAGACAAAAAGAGGAAATGTTACTAGCAGGTCATCCGGTTATTATAATGGATATCCCATTGCTTTTTGAAAGTAAGCTACAATCTTACGTGGATAAAATTATTGTCGTTACTGTGTCAGAAGAAACTCAACTGAACAGGCTAATGGCTAGAAATAATTATTCCAAAGAGGAAGCAAAAGCAAGAATTCAATCTCAGTTGCCTTTGTCTATTAAGGAGAAAGGCGCAGATGCTGTCATTTATAATAACGGCACTTTGGAGTCAACTAGGGAGCAGCTAGAAAAAATTCTTAGAGCTTGGAAGTAATAATTATTTGAAAATAACGAATTTAAAAACAGGGTATTTTAAGGCTACATAATTCTAAAATTGTGTTATACTAATGCATGAATATAAAAGAAAAAGTATCACACGTTATAGGAGGACTTATTATATGTCAGCTTCAATTGCAATCAATGGTTTTGGAAGAATCGGAAGAATGGTATTTCGCCAAGCGATCGTACAAGAGGAACTTAATGTAGTAGCTATTAATGCTAGATACCCATTAGAAACTTTAGCTCACCTAATAAGATATGATTCTACACATGGAACTTTCTCTGGAGAAATTGAGATTGGGGATAATGCTCTAATCGTAAATGGTAAACATGTACAGATCGTCAACGAGCGTGAGCCAGAAAAGCTTCCATGGAAAGAATTGAATGTAGATATCGTAATTGAATCTACTGGTAAATTTAATGATGGAGAAAAAGCTTCTGGTCATATAAAAGCTGGGGCTAAGAAGGTTGTTATTACAGCGCCTGCCAAAAATGAGGACGCAACGATTGTCATTGGTGTAAACGATGAAAAGCTAGACGTAGTAAATCACCAAATCATCTCAAATGCAAGCTGTACAACTAATTGTTTGGCACCAGTAGTAAAAGTATTGAACGATGCCTTTGGTATTGAAAACGGTTTAATGACTACAGTTCATGCCTATACAAATGACCAAAATAATTTAGATAATCCCCATAAAGATTTAAGACGTGCGCGTTCATGTGGGCAATCTATTATTCCTACTTCGACCGGTGCAGCGAAAGCCCTTTCACTTGTATTGCCAGAGCTAGAAGGAAAGATTCATGGAATGGCTTTACGCGTTCCTACTCCTAATGTTTCTTTAGTAGATTTAGTTGTGGATGTTCAACAAGAAGTGACAGCGGAAGAAGTAAATGCTGCGTTCCAAAAAGCAGCAGAGGGCTCTATGAAGGGCATTTTGGG
Source organism: Psychrobacillus sp. MER TA 171 (assembly GCF_023713305.1). Lineage (NCBI taxonomy): Bacteria > Bacillati > Bacillota > Bacilli > Caryophanales > Bacillaceae > Psychrobacillus > Psychrobacillus sp. MER TA 171. Next base: position 30,339 of record NZ_JAMAWN010000005.1, read on the forward strand.
AATTACGCATGAGCCATTGGTTTCGATTGATTTCAATACAACTACTAATTCTAGTACTGTAGATGGACTGACTACTATGGTAATGGGTAAAACAAAAGTTAAAGTACTTGCTTGGTATGATAATGAATGGGGTTATTCTGCAAGAGTGGTAGACTTAGCTAAAAAAGTTGCAAGTGGATTGTAATATCGGAATAACTTATTACTTAATTTAATTGAGTCTGACATTATGCTTTACTAATGAATATTTTTTCCTAATATTAACATAATACCTACCTCTTTCTAGTATTACTAGAAAGAGGTTTTTTTATATTGCACTATTAGTTAAAATGTTTTATAATGGAAATCGTGTACTTCTAGTACATAGACTACTTAAAGGGTTAGGACCTCTTAGGACTAACTTTCCCCCGTGGTAGTCAACTTTGATGTTAAAAATAAAACTTATCAAAGGGGGAAACGGACATTGGAGACAATGGGACGTCACATTATTGCAGAACTATGGGAGTGCGATTTCGACAAACTTAACGATATGCAATTTATCGAACAAACATTTGTTGATGCTGCACTAAAATCAGGTGCAGAAGTTAGAGAAGTTGCATTTCACAAATTTGCACCACAAGGTGTAAGTGGAGTCGTTATAATTTCCGAGTCGCATCTAACGATTCACAGCTTTCCAGAGCACGGTTATGCAAGCATTGATGTGTATACTTGTGGTGATTTAGATCCATCAATCGCGGCTAACTATATTGCAGATGCTCTTAATGCTGGAACACGCGAAACGCTCGAAATGCCACGTGGAATGGGTCCAGTCAAGGCACCCAAAGAACGCATGACAGTTCAAGTGTAATGAAACATGAACAAAACTGAGTGAGCAGAGGAATTTATTCCTCTGCTTTTTCGATTTTATGAGGAAAAGTTGTTATAATAGGTATACAAAATTAAAGCAAACGTTTAGGAGAGGTTCTATGAAATGCCCAGCATGCCAATTTAATGGCACTAAAGTGGTCGATTCCAGACCGATAGATGATAATAAGGCAATTAGAAGAAGGAGAGAGTGTGAGGATTGTGGGTTTCGCTTCACGACCTTTGAAAAGGTAGAGGAAACTCCTTTAATTGTCGTAAAGAAAGATGGATCTCGTGAAGAATTCAGCCGAGAGAAAATATTGCGAGGGCTAATACGTGCATGTGAGAAGAGACCTGTTGCACTTGACCAATTAGAGGAAGTTGTGTTTTATATTGAAAAGGAACTAAGAAGAACAGGTAACTCTGAAGTTAAATCAGAGGAAGTTGGCGAAAAGGTCATGGACAAGCTTGCTGAGATTGATGAGGTTGCCTATGTAAGATTCGCTTCCGTATATCGCCAGTTTAAAGACATAAATGTTTTCATTGATGAGTTAAAGGAAATCTTAAAAAAGAATCCTTCATTATAAGCAATTATTTAAGGAGTAGGTAAACAAGTGATGTTATATAAGGAGCTACACTCGACAGATACATATATGATTCGCTTGCCGTATTCTTTTTCTGATTATGATCGTCAGCTGCTAACGTTATTTTATCAGCCACTAGTCGGAGCAGAAAGCATGAGCCTTTATTTGACGTTATGGGCTGATGGAGAAATGCAAAGTGAAAACCAATGGACACATTATCATTTATTAAATGTTCTTGGCTTATCATTGGGAAAAGTTTTTCAAGCGAGAATAGCATTAGAAGCAATTGGTCTGCTGCGCACTTGGCAAAAGCCCAATGGAGATGGACGCAGCTTCTGCTATGAACTTGAAGCTCCTCTAGATGCGGAATCTTTTCTAAAGGATCCTTTGTTATCCATGTTCCTACTAAACAAAATTGGGGAAAGTGCATATAAACAGCTTAGAAGCCGTTACATTCAAACGTCTAACTGGCAACATGAGTATACAGACGTCTCAAGAACCTTTGTGGATGTTTTTAAACCAACTACTAAAACAGGTTTACCTGCATCAACGGAAGAAAATTTCCAGTCAAAGACACGAAATAGTTCTGTACCTTTCTATTACGAGGATTTCGATTTCTCCTTGCTGCAAGATGGCCTATCTGAGCAACTAGTTCCGAAGTCTGCCATGACAACAGAAGCTAAGGAAGTAATTGCAAAGCTTGCATTTTTGTATAATCTATCGCCAGTAGAAATGCAAAAGGTCGTTATTCTAGCTTTGGATGATGAACTTCGTCTTTCGGATGCTAGATTGAAAAAAGCTTGTGCAGAGTATTATAAGCTAACGGTCTCTCGCACTGCCCCAGTTATTCAAAAAATAGAACCAGCTTCGAAAGTAGTACAAACAGACGAAAAGAAACTAACCAAAGAAGAAGAGCTGATTCAATATTTGGAAACGACTGCTCCTGCAAAGGTCTTGAAGGATATTGCTAATGGGAAAGAACCTATACTTGCAGACGTTCAGTTAGCCAATTATTTTGTCACGCATTATAAAATGCCGATCGGGGTAGTTAATGTTCTGTTACAGTATGTGCTTCTTCGTACAGACATGAAGCTGACGAAGAATTATGCTGAAAAGATTGCTTCTCACTGGATGCGTAAGGACGTTAAGACAGCTAAGGAAGCTATGGAATTAGCAAGAAACGAGCACGAGCAGTACATGAAATGGAAAAGCGAAGGATCTAAGCAAAAGACATATTCGAAAAAACCGACTAGAGAAGAAAAGGTGCCAGATTGGTTTTATAAAAAAGATGACGAGTTAAAGCGTACAGGAAAAGAAACGAATGGCATACAAGATATAGATGCTGAAAGACAAAAGCTATTAGAAGAACTAGGAATGATGAAAAGGTAGGTGAAGGAAATGGAACGGATTAATGAAACGCTCAAAAGAGTAGTCACTCCTGAATTTACTTCTCGATTGGATGAGCTGCAGCAGGAAGTATTAGAGGAACCAAATATACAAGCATTTATAGAGGAAAACTCAGATGAAATATCTAAACAGGTAATCAATCGGAGCTTGAGTAAGTTATATGAATATAAATCACAGTCTCATGATTGCAAGGGCTGTCCTTCCTTAGACGAATGTGCGAATTTTATGAAGGGCTATGAGCCGAAGCTAGTGTTAGACCGAAGCCTAATAGATGTTGAGTATGTAAGGTGTAAACGAGGGGTTATAGAGGATGAGCGTAAAAAAGTGACCTCTATGATAGACAGTATTCATATGCCTAAAGAGGTGATGGAGGCTAGTCTCTCAAGCTTAGACTTACAAGATGATAGTCGTGTTGTAGCAGTTCGAGCTGCTAAGGACTTCTTAAATGAATGGGAAAGAACAAATAAATTACCTGCAAAAGGACTTTATATTTACGGAAAGTTTGGAGTCGGTAAGTCCTACTTATTGGGCGCACTAGCAAACGAACTAGCAGCTAGACATATTCATTCAGTAGTTGTATACGTCCCTGAATTTCTTCGCGAAATGAAACAGGCTATACAAGATCAATCTCTTCCTGAAAAAGTAGAGTTTGTAAAAAAAGCACCTGTGCTTATGCTAGACGATATTGGTGCAGAAACAATGTCTAGCTGGACGCGTGATGAAATTATAGGAACTATTCTCCACTACAGGATGTCAGAACAGCTTCCAACCTTTATGTCTTCTAACTTTAACTATGATGAATTACAGCATCATCTTTCTTATACTCAACGAGGAGAAAAAGAGGTAGTAAAAGCAGGACGTATTATGGAACGGATCAAAGCGCTGACTATCCCAGTTGCTCTTCAAGGGAAGAACTGGAGAGAGCATAAATAACTACTTGCAAATGCTAAAGTCGTGGCGTATAATCATTTTCATAAGAACAAGTAGATGCGTTGAAGAGGATAATAATCAGTTTGTACGACTTTTTAGAGAGAGAAGCCTTGGCTGAAAGCTTCTTAAGTACCGGCAATCGATTTACCACCTCCGAGCAGCAGCTGTGAAATTGTAGTAGCAGCTTGCCGGTCACCGGTCCGTTAACCGATGCAAAGCTTCGTCTATATTCGTATAGATAGAAGAAGGGTGGAACCACGATTTAAACCTCGTCCCTTTACCGGGACGGGGTTTTTTATTTTGTCTAAAATAATCGTCTTACCTAAACCAGCTAATCTGCTCAAGGGAAGAGCGATTTTAGGCTGATACTTAATCCAAAATTATTAAGGAGTGTTCAAAGTGGCAGATGTTATTAAGTTACAATTTCCAGATGGAGCAGTAAAAGAGTTTCCTTCATCAACAACTACAGAAGAAATAGCACAATCTATTAGTCCAGGGCTTCGAAAAAAAGCTTTAGCAGGTAAATTAAGCGGTCAGCTGATCGATCTTAAAACACCGATTACTGAGGATGGAGAGATTGCGATTATTACTCCTGAGTCAGATGAAGCGTTAGAAATTCTGCGTCATAGTTCAGCTCACTTACTGGCACAAGCTGTAAAGCGTCTATTTAAAGATGTTAAGCTAGGAATTGGACCAGTCATTGAAAATGGTTTCTACTATGATATTGACTCACCAGAACCAATAACAGCTGATGACTTACCTTTAATAGAAAAAGAAATGAAAAAAATTATTAATGAAAACATCGAAATTATTCGTCATGACGTTTCTCGTGAAGAAGCTTTTGAAAAGTTTCAGGATGATGAGTATAAAGTAGAGCTGCTTGAAGCGATACCAGCTGGAGAACAAGTTTCGATTTACGAGCAAGGAGATTTCTTTGACCTTTGCCGTGGTGTTCATGTTCCTTCTACAGGAAAGCTAAAAGAGTTTAAACTGCTAAGCATTGCAGGAGCATATTGGAGAGGTAACAGTGACAATAAAATGCTTCAACGTATTTACGGAACTGCCTTCTTTAAAAAAGAGGACCTTCAAGCGCATCTTAAAATGTTGGAAGAGGCAAAAGAACGTGACCATCGTAAAATTGGTAAGGAGCTAGAGCTTTTCACTAACTCTTTAAAGGTTGGACAAGGTTTACCTCTATGGTTACCAAACGGTGCAACTATCCGACGCGTAATTGAGCGTTATATCGTAGACAAGGAGCTAAAGCTTGGTTACAAACACGTTTACACACCAGTTTTAGGGTCTAAAGAACTTTATGAGACATCAGGACATTGGGAGCATTACCAAGACTCTATGTTCCCTCCTATGGAGATGGATAACGAAACACTAGTATTACGTCCAATGAACTGTCCTCACCATATGATGATATTCAAAAACGGTATGCATTCTTATCGTAACCTTCCTCTACGAATCGCGGAGCTAGGAACAATGCACCGCTATGAAATGTCTGGAGCAGTATCAGGACTTCAACGTGTACGTGGGATGACGTTGAACGATGCCCATTTATTTGTACGTCCAGATCAAATTAAATTGGAATTCCAAAAGGTTGTTGAATTAATCATCTCTGTCTATAAAGACTTTGACTTGAAAGATTACTCATTCCGTTTATCTTACAGAGATCCTAACAATAAAGAAAAGTACTTTGATGATGATGTAATGTGGGAAAAAGCTCAAAGCATGCTAAAAGAAGCTATGGATGAATTAGGATTAGATTATATTGAAGCAGAAGACGAAGCTGCATTCTACGGTCCAAAACTAGATGTTCAAGTAAAAACTGCTATTGGTAAGGAAGAAACATTATCAACAGTTCAATTAGACTTCTTACTACCAGAGCGCTTTGATCTAACATATGTAGGGGAAGATGGAAAACCACATCGTCCTGTCGTTATTCACCGTGGAGTAGTTTCTACTATGGAACGTTTTGTTGCATTCCTAATAGAAGAATACAAAGGAGCTTTCCCGACTTGGTTGGCACCAGTGCAAGTTGAGATTATTCCAGTTTCTAATGAAGTACATTTCGAGTATGCTAAGCAAATTGAAGAGCAATTAGTTGCAGCTGGGTTCCGTGTAGAAATGGATGACCGTGAAGAAAAGCTTGGCTACAAGATTCGCGAAGCACAAATGCAAAAGATTCCTTATATGCTAGTGCTAGGAGATAAAGAGTTAGAATCAGGTAATGTAAACGTTCGTAAATATGGAGAGCAAAAATCCGAAAGTATTCCGTTCGACGAATTTTTAGCTCGTCTGCAAGAAGAAGTAGCACATAATTAATTATATAATTATATTGTTGACAAATAGTTTTGTGGATGGTATAGTTATTTAGGTTATTGAATACAAGTTTGTGGTATAAGAAGAGGCTGCCCGCTTCTCACCTGCTCGACACATTGGTTGTTGACTGGTAAGCACACGATCGACTGTAATATGTAGTTGCTACATATTTCTCATATCGGCGGGCAGACATTAACAGATGTCTGCTCGCTTTTTTATTGGATCGAAAACGGCGTGACTGATTCGTTTCTACGGAATTTATGCCCAAACCATGTATTCGCGACACTATCTGGAGGTGGATCATTATTAGCAAAGACATGTATGTGAACGATGGCATTCGAGCACGCGAACTACGCGTTATTGATCAAAATGGTGATCAATTAGGTTTAAAAACACGTAACGAAGCACTTGAAATAGCAGGTCGTGTAAATTTGGATCTTGTCCTTGTGGCTCCTCAAGCCAAGCCACCGGTCGCTCGTATCATGGACTATGGTAAATTCAAATTTGAGCAGCAAAAGAAAGATCGTGAAGTTCGTAAAAATCAAAAAGTTATCGTAATGAAAGAGGTTCGCTTGAGCCCGACTATCGATGAGCATGATTTCCAAACGAAATTGAAAAACGCGATCAAGTTCCTTGAAAAAGGAGACAAAGTGAAAGCATCTATTCGCTTTAAAGGTCGTGCCATTACTCATAAAGAGATCGGACAACGAGTTTTAGATAGATTTGCAGAAGCTTGTGCGGAAGTATCCACTATCGAGTCAAAACCGAAAATGGACGGCCGCAGTATGTTCTTGGTGCTTGCACCGAAGAACGAAAAACAGTAATAGAGTACAATTGTTTAGGAGGAATTCGACATGCCGAAAATGAAAACTCACCGTGGAGCTGCAAAGCGTTTCAAAAAAACGGGTACAGGTAAATTAAAACATGACCGTGCTTTTGGAAGCCACTTATTCGCTAACAAATCTACTAAAGCTAAACGTAAACTACGTAAAACTAAAGTAGCTTCTTCAGGCGATTACAAACGTATCAAAACTTTACTTACTTACATGAAATAATTTAAACGAAATCAAATTATTCGAAAGAATAGCAGGAGGTAATGAACATGCCACGCGTAAAAGGCGGAACAGTGACGCGCAAGCGTCGTAAAAAGGTATTAAAATTAGCTAAAGGTTATTACGGTTCTAAACATACATTATATAAAGTAGCAAACCAACAGGTTATGAAATCTTTAATGTATGCATACCGTGACCGTCGTCAAAAGAAACGTGAATTCCGTAAACTATGGATCACACGTATCAATGCGGCAGCTCGTATGAACGGACTTTCTTACAGCCGTTTAATGCACGGATTGAAATTAGCTGAAATCGAAGTAAACCGTAAAATGTTAGCTGAATTAGCAGTAACTGATGCAGCAGCATTTACACAAATCGCTGATTTAGCTAAAAAAGCAATCAACAAATAAGTTACATGAAAAGGCTGATAGATTTTCTATCAGCCTTTTTTTACAATCTAATTTAGTTTGCCTGTCGGGGCAGACATAGGGCTTACGCTTTTCTTGTTGTCTAGCTTCAGCCCCTTGCCCCTCGGGGTCAAATGGGAAAATACTACGGTGGCTGAGGAGCTGCCTCCTCGTATTCCCCCATTTGCCTGTCGGGGCAGAGATAGGGGCTTATGCTTTTCTAAGGAGGATTATTATGGTTAATGTGATTCTTATTTTTATTTTATTAATGTCGGTGTCAGCGTTCCTTTTGATGGGCTATGATAAGTCCCAAGCAAAGAAGAGGGGACAACGAATATCGGAAAAAACATTATGGACTTTTGCAATCTTTGGTGGAGGCATAGGTGCTTATTTGGGAATGCAGTTATTTCGTCATAAAACATTGCATACTAGCTTTCGTGTAGGCTTTCTTATGCTAATGATCGTGTATGTCTTTCTAATAGTTTGGCTATTAACGGATAATAGTCCCATAGTATTCTAGATTCAGTGGTAGAAAATATAATCCTGAAACCTTTCACTTAGTAAATCGTATAAAACTAATGAGAGGACTGAGAAGATGACTAAATACAATAAATATTTGCTACCTATGATAGGTCTAATAGGAGTGACTATAACAGGACTCCTTTTAATAATTGTTACATCTAGTTATTTTCATACAAAGGAAATTAACTTACTCACTAGCGGTTGCACTGAAGCAGAGGGAGCTTCGGCTTTGGTAATACATAATAACTTAACAAGTGATTATTCCTTTGAGTGTAAGAAATGATAGAAGCCTTGGGACGAGCCTAGATTGTTAGGCTCTTTTTTTATTGGAAAAAATAATAAAAACCAGAAAAAAGAGCGCAGAGCTGGTAGAAAAGTATAACTAGAGATATAGGTTTTTACAAAAATATGAATTTTTAATTAAATTAATATATAATTTAACTATGGATTGCAGCAATAAGCGGCAACGCGCGTAGTGAGATAGAGAAGACGTCGCCATAGCTGAAATCAATTCTACATTCTTATAAAAATCATATTAATGATTGATTCAATTAACAATAAAATGGAGTGATGGATGAAATGAAGCATATTTATGCATTTGAAACGCCATATGAAGCAGTTAAATATCTAGAAATCATAGAATCCTTTAAAGTTAAACTGAATGAATTTAAAGCCTTATTAGAAAAAGAATATGAATTAAATGATTCTCCGAGAGGATTCATTTGGACTCCAGGGGACATAGCAACCAGTGTCTTTTCAGATGTTCCCATTCCAGCGTATACAAATCGGCACTTAGTCTATATGACTCCAGATATTATGGAATGGCGAAATTTTTTTATGAATATATATGGGAACGTGGAAAATGAGGTTATAAAGGATTTTTATCGGAATTTTAAAGAGGAGGATATTCTGACAATAGCTGGCCATGAAATGGTTCACCATATCGATTTGTTCCCAGATGAGTTTGATGAAGAAAGAGAAAGTATTTGGTTTGAAGAAGGAATGTGCGACTATATTGCTCGAAAAAATTTAATGACCCCTGAATCGTTTGAAACAATCACTAAAGTAGAAAGTGCAGTTGTGGCCTATTTCAATGAAAAGTTTGGAAGTAGAAGTATAGATCAATTTGGAACTGACTCTTATTCTAAAGATATAACTAGCATCATGTTTGATTATTGTAGAAGCTTTTTAACCATCCAATACCTAGTGGAAGAACAAGCGAATAATAATCCTTTGGAAGTCTTTAAACGATACAATCAATGGCATGAGGCAGGGAGAAAAGAGCCTCTTAGTACATTTTTTAACGTCGAGAACTTATTTATCTCATTAGATAAAGAGTCAATCATATGAAAAAAAGAATTGTTATAATGACCGTTGGAAAAACACATAGTGGAAAAACTACATTTGCCAAGGCATTAGAAGTGCATCTACCAAACTCAGTCGTGATTGATCAGGACAATCATGCGGAATTTCTGAATACTCATTATAAAAGCTTATTACCTAAGACTGCAACCAATAATTTAAAATATGGACTAACCCAAATGATTGTTGATTATGCAGTAAATGAAACGGATTGCCATCTAATTTTATGTAACTCTAATAGAGGTATTGGTGGTAGAGTAAGATTTTTAGAGTATTATAAGAGTCTTGGCTTTACGACAATTGTCTTGAACTTTGATATACCAGAAGAGGTATTATTAGAAAGAGTGAAGAATAGTGAGAGAAGTACTTCTATTTTAAGAACTGCCTTAAATTTTGAGGAAGTCTTGATGCGTCAAAATGGAGAAGAGGTTACTGATCCATCTGAAGAGGAAGCGGATTATTTATACGTGATTAAGAATACCGAAGACGCTCAAACCGTCATTTCAGAAATTGTCCGATTAGCTTAACTGTTGTTCGTGATGAAAAGGGGGATTATCTATTAAGAAATTGGCAGGTATATTTATTCTGGGAATCGTAGTGTATTTTGCGATTACAACATTATTTAATTTTTGATTTAACTCTAAAATAACTCAACTTTGTTGATTGATAGCAACCAGCAAAGTCGAGTTATTTTTTTACAAGGTAGTTTAGTCCTGATTACTTAATCTACCGACATTATTTCAAAAATGAAATGCTTTTAATCCTGTTCCTTCATCAACTGTTCAATTGGACTCTTCCAATTTATTTTAGCGTTCGGGTAATTCATTCGTATTTCATTTTGCAGGAAATAAAAGTCCTCTTTTGTGAATCCCTGTAGTTTAGAAGGATCTTTAATCCAAATGAAAATAGATACTACCTCGAAAGCCTGATCAGTAGTACCAAGATATTTTTCGCCCTCAAACATGGCACCTTTATACGTAATAAAGAAATTTTTGCGTACATTTTTTATATCGTCATAGAAATAATATTGTTCTTTTTCGTTTGCTTCGTCCAGCTTTCGCCTCGGATCAAATAAATAGCGTAATATTCTATAGAATACATATATAATAAGTATAATTATTAGTAATCGTATAATATGGACCATTAAAATGTCCTCCTTGTAAAATACATGATACCTGCTATACGATAGAAGAAGTAGTTTGGTTTCAAAATAATTTATTTTTTTTGAAAGAAAATAAATATATTTTTTCACAATACATATAAATCTATACAAAGGAAAGAAGGATTTAAATGGAACAAACGTTAAAAGTAAAATTAATTCATGAAGATGCAATGGTACCGAACCGAGCAAATGAAGGCGATGCAGGAATGGATTTGTATTCAATTGAAGAAAAGGTAATACAAGCTGGAAAATCAGCATTAATCAGAACAGGAATTGAGATGGAACTGCCCAAAGGAACAGAAGCACAGGTTAGACCAAGAAGTGGTTTGGCGTTAAAGCATTCCATCACCGTTTTAAATAGTCCTGGAACGATAGATGAGGGCTACAGGGGAGAAGTTAGAGTCATATTAATAAATCATGGTTTAGAAGACTTTACAGTAGAAAAACATATGAGGATCGCTCAAATGATTATAGCTCCAGTTTTACAAGTGAAAATAGAGCAAACGGAAAGCTTAACCGAATCTGATAGAGGAAGAGGGGGCTTTGGTTCATCTGGGAAGTAGAGCTTAAACAAGAAAAGCGCAAGCGCCTATGTCTGCCCCGACAGGCAAATGGAGAAAAGCGAGGAGGCAGTTCCTCAGCCACCGGAGCTTTTATCCATTTGACCCCGAGGGGCAAGGCGGTGGAGCTAGACATCAATTTATCCACAGGTTCCGAGTTTTATAATTTCCTTAACAATAAAAAATACCCCGAATATGAATTCTTCGAGGTATTTTTTTGGATTTTGGAGAACTCTATATGCGAAATAAAAGAAAATCTATAGTGTTCCTACCTATTTATGGCCTTTAAATGTAGTAGCTTATTTATTAAAGCTGAAACTTATTTGTTTTACTTTCCGTACGATAGTTATCTTGGAAGTAGTGGGAGGTTGTCATATGAAAAAGTTTATTATTACATTCTTGTTATTCATGGTAGCTTTCCTTTCCTTTAGCCCTATAGGAGAAGCAAAGTCTTATAGCATTGACAAAGTACATATAAAGTCATGGATTCAACCAAACGGTGACTTATTAGTTAATGAGGTATTTACCTATACTTTTAATGGTTCCTTTCATAACCTTTATAGAGAATTTCCTGATACATACAATGAGCGGGTAGTAGATTTTTATTCCTATGAGCTTACTAGCTTAGACATGGAGCCAGGCTTTGTGGGAGCAGAATCGATGATTCCATTAACTGTCTCCTTTGAGGAAGGCCATTTTCGAACAAACATCAAGAAAACTAATGAGAAGGTATCTTACTTCTATGCTTATACCTTAAAGAATGCTGTTAAGACATATGACAATTACAGTGAGGTAAAGGTGACGTACTTTAGCGGGGATGCACATGATCAAGCTTACGAGAATGTGATAATAGATTTTATACTTCCGAAACCACTAAATCCTGATACTTTCGATGGATTTATGTTTGATCGACATGCAGGAAATCGAGAAAAAAACCAATATGGTATACGATTTGTGACTCCTAAATCGGAGGCGTATTCTACTACGGAGACTAGTTTCTATTTTCCTTCTTCCGTAATGACAGCAATGCCGAAAATTAAGTCCGCACAAACTTTAAGTGGGGCCATTGCTTTAGAGCAAAAACAATTTAATCAGATGCTGAGTCGTTTAGATTACAATGAAATGGTAAAGAGTCTCATCCCAAAAGTTATGATGGGAATGCTTATTGTCGCTGTCTTATTAATTGTTTTATTACCACAGAGACATTTTTGGAGGGTTGACTCTGAAAAAAATGTGATAGAGACGGATGCTTTATATATGTTTTTTGTTGATCAAATTGGCAATACTCATAAAAAAAGCTTTTTGGCAGGGTTATTTTCATTAGTAGAAAAAGGAGCAGTAAAGGTAAGCAAAGGAAAAGCGGCAGTTCGTTTTCAAAATGATACAAAGGCTCCTAGAGAGACATTAGAGTTTCAACTGGTGAATCGAAGTCTAGTGAATGCCAATTTCGAAAATACAATGATAGATTGGCTATTTGGAGTAAAAAATGGATCAAACAAATGGACGTTTAACTTACACGATGTTGCTGGAGCAGCAAGAGATGAGAAAAGGCAAAATGGCTATTTTGCTCAGCGGAAAAAAATATTTAAAGAAAAGCAGAAGCAATGGGAGCTAGCAGTTGAATCAGAGATGATCGAGGCTGGTGCCTTAAATAACCGTATCCCACTTATGATTTTAAGTATAGCGACCATTATATTGGCTATACTATTTTCTATTGCATATTATGCAGACTTAAGAAGCATCTGGGGAATTGTATGCATCATAACAGTATCTCTTATATATATCGGAATGCTATGGTGGAAGAAAAAATCAAAACGATTATTATTCTTATATATGGGTTTCATGTTTTTTGCTAGCGTAAATTTAGTAGATGAAGCATTACTTCACCAAACGAATGATTTGTTACTTGCATTTATTGTTTTATATTTTACTGTACCAAGAAATATTTTATCGATGAATGCAGTCAGAGCTAAGGATTCTATAAGGGCTTTTAGAAAAGCACTAAGCAAACAAGATCATACTGTATTGCACAAGGAAGATAAGTGGATCATTCGAGCTTATTTGTTTAAACGAAGTCGCCAGTCTTATCCACTAGAAACAGCGCGTGCTGTCCCGTTGGCTGGATTGCTGTTAACAGACACAGACCCTATGAAATATGTAGAGGATTCATGGAGATGGACAAAAGGATATCTATTTTCTGGAGATGGTTCTTCTGGAGGCTCCGCTACATATTCAGATAGCGGAGGAAGCTACGGAGGTGGCAGCGGGGATAGTGGTGGCGGCGCCGGTGCCGATTAATGCAGGTGTATTTGTGTATCTTTAGAATTTTAAAAATATATTTTGAATAAGCATTCAATTTATCATATAATTAACTGGTGAGTATATTTAGGAGGGCGAAATAATGACAAAATTAGATGAAACATTAACAATGCTAAAAGAACTTACAGATGCAAAAGGGATTCCCGGTAACGAGCGTGAACCGCGTAAAGTAATGGAAAAATATATTGCCCCTTATGCAGACAAAATTGAATATGACAACCTTGGTAGCTTAATCGCTGAAAAAGTGGGAGATGCTAACGGACCTAAAATCATGGTTGCAGGTCACTTAGACGAAGTTGGTTTTATGATTTCCAAAATTGATGACAAGGGATTCTTGAGTTTTCAGACAGTGGGAGGCTGGTGGTCACAAGTAATGCTAGCTCAACGTGTAACGATCGTTACTCGTAAGGGCGAAACTATTACAGGTGTTATCGGTTCTAAACCACCACATATTCTTAGCCCAGAAGCACGTAAAAAGCCTGTCGATATTAAAGAAATGTTTATTGATATTGGTGCTTCCTCTAAAGAAGAAGCTATGTCATGGGGAGTATTACCAGGGGATATGGTCGTTCCATATTTTGAATTCACTGTAATGAACAACGATAAACTTCTACTTGCAAAAGCTTGGGATAATCGTATTGGTTGTGCTATTGCAATAGATGTATTGAAAAATTTACAAGGCCAGGATCATCCAAATATCGTATATGGTGTCGGGAATGTTCAAGAAGAAGTAGGTCTTCGCGGAGCTAAAACCTCTACAGCAAAAATTAACCCTGATATCGGCTTTGCAGTTGATGTGGGTATTGCTGGTGATACTCCAGGAATCACTCCAAAAGAATCATCTAGTAAAATGGGAGATGGCCCTCAAATCGTCCTATTTGATGCATCTATGGTATCCCATAAAGGATTACGCGATTTTGTAGTGGATACAGCAGAAGCAAACAATATCCCTTATCAATTTGAAACAATTGCTGGTGGGGGAACAGATGCAGGTTCAATGCATATTTCCTTAAATGGTGTACCTTGCTTGTCAATCGGTGTCGCTACTCGTTATATTCATTCACATGCAGGAATTCTGCATAGAGATGATTACGAGAATACAGTTAAATTGATTGTTGAAGTTATTAAAAAGCTTGATCGTGATACAGTAAACAATATAACTTTTAACTAATTAAACAAAACTAATGAAGAATACAGCAGTATTCCTCATTAGTTTTTTCATGTATAAAAATGTATATAAATTCTCTTGACTTTATAAATATTCATACTTATAATAACAATTACAGAAGATACGGGTAAAGGGGATTATGAATATGAAATTATTGGAGTGGGTAAATCTTAAATTAGTTGATAGTTTAAAAGGAAAGGATCTTTTAACACTATTGGATTACTCTAAGGAAGAAGTGATTGAATTACTAGAACTAGCAACAAACTTAAAGTCTTTAACAAAGGCTGGTAAATGTCCTCCATTGTTAGAAGGGAAGACATTAGGAATGATATTTGAAAAGCACTCTACTCGTACAAGGATTTCGTTTGAGGTGGGGATGAAGCAGCTAGGCGGAAATGGTATGTTCATGAACGCTAGAGATTTGCAGATTGGTCGTGGGGAATCTGTCTATGATACAGCACATGTCCTCTCGGGTTATCTAGATGGCATTATGATTCGTGCTAATTCACACGCTATGGTTAAAGAGCTTGCGGAGCATGCAAGTATACCTGTTATAAACGGCCTAACAGACCTCTACCATCCATGTCAGGCGTTAGCAGATATATTAACAGTACAAGAAGTGAAAGGTCATACGAAAGGGCTGAAGCTGGCTTTTATTGGTGATGGTAACAATGTTGCACATTCCTTAGTGATTGCTGCTGCATACATGGGCATGCACATTGCTGTAGCAACGCCAGTTGGCTATGAGCCGAATGAAGAGATTATGGCAAAGGCAAAGGCAATTGCTCTTGCAAACGAAGGTTCCTTGTTTGTTTCTAATGATCCACTAGAAGCTGCAGTGAATGCAGATGTAATTTATACTGATGTTTGGACCTCTATGGGACAGGAGGAGGAAGCGGTTAAGCGTCTTGAGGAATTTAAGGAATACCAAATCAATGACAATTTAGTAGCTAATGCGAAAGCAGATTACATGTTCCTCCATTGTCTGCCGGCTCACCGAGAAGAAGAGGTTGCCACATCTGTTATAGATGGACCTAACTCTTATATATTCCAGCAGGCAGAAAATCGCTTGCATGCACAAAAAGCCGTACTTGCTTCTTTGATGGCTTAAAATTTTTGAATAGGCTGTAACGACAGGGTGTGTCCTACAGTTTATATATATATGCGATGTTGCTTATCTAGAAGGATGACCTCATCGCTACATAGGAAAAGCGATTCCGGGAGACGCTGGGATCGCTTTTTATTTTATTGGGCAAAAATTAAAACCTAAGTGATGTACAACCATACCCCAATATAGGTCAGTACAGATATATCTTCTTTCTCATCTCCAATCTATACAGCAGGAACTCCTCAAATCTATTGAAAATCAGTATCTTTACCTGCATAACTATATCCTCATCAGTAGGTGAATTCTATTTTATTCTTATAAGAAGATAAACACGAACGATAAAAAGAGAGTAAAGACACTTATATACTTTCTAAGAATAGAGGTAAAAATTGTTTTCCGCTCTGGCGGACGCTTTCAGCAGTGTGAGCGAAAAGCCATCACCACAGCACAACAAGCGTGGTTGTGAATGTCTTATTTGTCTTACTCATCCCTCTACTTGTGGCTCCGCCTAGAACTACAATCAATACATAGAAAATGTTTGGGTTAAATTTGTAAAATGCTATTTATGCTTCAATAACATAAAAATAAAAAAATGAAACGTTTTACATATCTTGTTTATCTAACGTATAGAACGAAAGGGGGATTACTCAGTTGTCGGATATTAAGAAAGTACAAAAAGCCATGAAAGGGAGTCATAAAGCATTCCAGGAGCTAATGGAAGAGCAAAAGGTAAAGCTATATAAAATAGCGTTTATGTATGTAAAAAATGAAGAGGATGCATTAGAGGTTTTTCAGGAAACTATTTATAAGGCGCTGATTTCCATTAAAAATCTGAAGGATGAACGTTATTTTTCAACTTGGTTGACTCGCATCCTAATAAATACTGCCTTAGATCTTATAAAAAAGAAGAGTAGGGTAGTGCCGATGGATCGATTTGTTAAAAGCTGTTATGGAGCTAGATGAAAAATATAAGTCGGTAATAGTGTTGCGGTATTATCAGGATTATTCCATTAAGCAAATAGCGGAAATTTTGGAATGTCCAGAAGGAACAATTAAAACAAATATCCATCGGGGACTAATGATTTTAAGAAAAACTATGAAGGAGGATTGTGTAAATGAGTAAGCAATGGCCAGATTTAAAGAAGGAAATGGATAATATACAAGTGCCACTGGAAAAACTAGATAAAATCATACAAAATACTGCTCCTCAGTTGAAAAAGAAAAAATCTAAACTAAAGATAGTGTCCTATACGGCAGGTGCAGCTGCGGTGGCGTTATTCATTTTTGTAGGATCAGCTAGTGTTTCTCCTGCAATGGCTAAAATAGCTTCTCACGTTCCACTTATTGGCACATTTTTTAATGATGTGCAAGATGAAGGTTTACAAATAGCAGGGCAAAAAGGATTAACACAAATAATCGATCAATCATCCAAGGATAGTGGTATTACTTTAACTATTACTGAAATGTTTTATGACGGAACAAGACTTGTTTTTGGTTATACACAAGAATCATTGTTTGCAATTGGAGAATTAGAAAGACCAACATTAGAGGTAAATGGAAGAGAAATCAATTTCAGTTCTAGCTATTCAGGGGACTTTATCACGCCACAAAAGTATAAAGGAATGGTGGAAATCAATCCAACTGAGGAGCTGCCAGAGGAATTCGAGCTGAACATGAGGATAGATGCTATAGGAATAATTCCCGGTAATTGGAATTTCCAATTCCATGTGAAACAGTCGAATCAGGTGATGGTTTTACGTCCAGAAGAGGTTAGAATGATTGAAGGAGCGAACGTCAAAATAAACTCATTGAAAATTGGTCCGGCCGGTACAGATCTAGCTGTCCAAGTAAATTCTAAAGAAGAAATGGATTTTCAGCCATTTGACTTAGAATTTTTTGTTGTGGATGATGGTGGAAATGTACTTGACCAATTAGGAAAAGATGCACATGGTGAAACGGAAAATGGTGTGGTTGAAACACAAGTAGGATATCTCTTTAGCCCACTTAAGGAAGGAGCTAAAAAGCTTAGAGTTATTCCTTATAAACTAGAGAACAATTTTCCCTTAGAAAAAGTTATGATTCCGCTTGAAGGACAGAAATACCCATTTAAGTTCAGTCAAGGAGATTTCGGGGCTATTACAGTTACAGAGATTCAGTCAAATGAAGAGCAGATTATTGTATATTTTGATGTCAACAGTGAATCTCTTTACGATAATAGACTTACTAGAAATCCGATATGGTTAGAGGATGAACAAGGGAATAGTTTAGTGCTAGAGGAAGCTCCATTTGCGAAAAGGATAGAAGGTAATAGCTTTAAGCAAGTATTCAAGGCAAGTGAAATAGAAAGAGCACACTTAGCTACCTTCCAATATCCTGAGCCTATTATGTATGATGAATTTGAATTACAGGTACCAGACAAATAGTTTTTGATACTTGTACTTCCAGAGAGTAAGTGCTCTCTTATGTATCTATCATTGGATAATGCAAATCGAGATCTATCTAAAGTAATGGATAATCAAAATAGGAATGGCAGTGTGAACATCCACTGCCATTCCTATTTTAAATCTGTGAAGGCTTACTTTCTAATGGGATAGCTTCAGCCTTTTCTTCCTCATGATCTCCTGCTGTCTTTGCCCAAATAGTTGCTATGATTGGTCCTGAAATGTTATGCCACACTGCGCCTAAGGCACTTGGTAGGGCTGCTAGTGGACCTAAATGAGCAGTGGCTAGTGCGACACCTAAACCTGAGTTTTGCATCCCAACCTCGATTGAAATGGCGCGACAGTCAGATCTGGATAGCTTCATCATTTTTCCAGTATAATAGCCAAGCAATAGGCCGGCACCATTATGAAGGAACACTCCAACAAAAACTAATAATCCTGCAGAAGCGATGTTATTAACATTACCTGCGACTACTGCAGATACAATGATAATGATAGCCAATACAGAGATCAACGGTACAATATTGGCGCTTTTTTCTACAACTGTCGGTAATAATTTTTTAATAAGTAGACCAAGAACAATCGGAACGATAATTACTTGTACAATGGACATAAACATATCCATCACATTTACTGGCATCCATTGCCCAGCTAACCATAAAAGTAAAACTGGTGTCATTAAAGGCGCCAAGAGAGTAGAGAAGGACGTCATTGTAATAGAAAGTGGTACATTTCCTTTCGCTAAGTAAACCATTACATTCGATGCGGTTCCACCTGGTACAGAGCCTAGGAGTACAAGGCCGGCAGCTAATTCATTAGGTAGCTGAAGAATGTAGGCTATTGCAAAAGCAGTTAAAGGCATTATGATAAACTGAGCTGCTACACCAATTAATACTGGTTTAGGATTAGTGATTATTAGCTTAAAATCAACTGCTTTAAGCGTAAGTCCCATACCAAACATAACTACTCCAAGCAGTAAGGTTATATAGCTACGAAAAGGTAAGAATGCCTCTGGTATTAAGAAAGCAATTACTGCAATGATGATAACTAGGAAAGCGAAATATTTACCGGCGAAGCTACTGATTTTCTCTAATGTTTTCATATTACTCACCTTCTCTTTCAAGTTTTACAATTTTGTTTGGATTTAAAATATTGTTGGGATCTAAAGCAACCTTAATCTTTTCCATAACTCGAAGTGCCTCCCCATGTTCTTCGGCTTGGTACTTTTGTTTTCCTACACCCACCCCGTGCTCACCTGTACAAGTACCTTTGCGCTCTAACGCGTAACGTACAATTTTTTCGTTATAGGTTACAGCCTTTTGTATTTCCTCTGGGTTGTTCATATCAATCATGATAAGGGCATGGAAATTTCCATCACCGACATGACCTGTAAGGCCTCCTATCAACCCAATAGCATCAAGTTCCTTACGTGCAAATATGACAGCGTCAGCTAGCTCGGAAATAGGAACACAAACATCGGTCACCATGAGCTTCTTTCCTACGTTTCCATGAATGTAAGCATAGGCTAGATTATGTCTTGCATCCCAAAGCTTGTTTCGAGCAGCGTTATCTGTTTCAAATTGAATATCCTCGCTGCCATGGTCTTTCACAATTTCTTGAGTAAATTCTACATCTTGAGCAAGTCCAGCTTCATTGCCATGGAATTCTAAAAAAAGAGTTGGCTTTTCAGCGTAGTTAGTTTCACTAAATTGATTTACCTGACGAATAGAGCTTTCATCTACTAGCTCTACGCGAGCAATCGGTATACCTGCCTGTAAAATAGAGGTTACTGCCTCCACTGCATGTTTGACAGTAGGGAATGTTGCTCTAGCAGCAGTCGTGAATTCCGGGATGCCATACACCCTTAAAGTCAGTTCTGTAAAACAGCCTAATGTACCTTCCGAACCAACAAACAACCCATTCAAGTGAAATCCAGAGGCAGATTTAGCTGCCAAGTTTCCTGTATGTATGATTGTTCCATCCGCAAGCACTACTTCTAGGTCTCGAACTTGATCTCTCATAACTCCGTACTTTACAGTTGTAGTCCCACTCGCATTTGTAGCGGCCATTCCACCAAGAGTAGCATCAGCACCAGGGTCTACCGAAAAGAATAAACCATACTTTTTTAACTCCATGTTCAGCTGTGTTCTCGTTACACCTGGCTGGACTATCACAAGTAAATCCTGTTCTCTTATTTCCAATATTTTATCCATTAAAGAAAAATCGATAGTTATTCCATTATCATAGGGAATCACATGCCCTTCTAAACTCGTGCCACGACCAAACGGTACGACTGGAACTCCAAGTTTATTAGCAGTCTTCATGATATTGCTGACATCTGCCGAGTTTTTAGGGAAAACGACAATGTCTGGCAAGCTAATAGAATGGTAGGATTCATCTTTTCCATGTAATTCTCGGATAGTTTGGTTGGTGGAAATCTGATCTTGCTCTAAGTGTTCTTGCAATGCTTCCACAATATTTTCCATTAAAATCTTCATTCGCTTCGCCTCTTTGCTATAATTTAGATGTATAACTTTTATGATTTTTCTAATTATTCAAACTCATAGAGTAATTATATACAGTATATTATATAAATCAAGAACAAATTATCTAATAAATAAAATAATTTAGTAGTTTAGTGAATTGAAACGTTTTGTCTTCTATTTTATTAATAAAAGGAGAAAAAAATGACGAAGAATGAACTAGTTGTATATCATATTGTTACACGAAACAAGATGAGAGTAGGACAGATAATTGATTTTAGTGAGAACCAAAAGAATACGTTATATCACTTCTTTTTTGAAAAAGAACAATTAAATTCCAAGGGAGAAGACTTTGTTCGAATTTTTCAAAACCAATATACAAATGAAGGGGTGAACTTAACTAAAGAGGATGCAGAGGTTGGCCTTAAATATTTGGATCAAACGACTAGAGCAATCCGCGAAACGATAGTAGAAATGGTTAGATTAGAGGAATATCCGAATTACCCATCTAGATTATCCTGTCTATATGCTACAAAAAGCTTAGAGGATGCCCTCAAATGGGTAGACTTATTTAATTCCTATAATCGGCAGGTCTTACAGCTTGTTAAACTTCGAGTTTTTGGGAAATCCTTTGAGGGAGATGCTAGCTTTTTGCCAAAGGAAGATGGTATATCTTTTGCAAAGAAAATAGAGCAGGCAAGAGAGTATTGGAAAGGTAATGTAATCAGTGGACTACCCGAGATGTTAGTGGATGGAAAAATAGAAGTTGTAGAAATTCTAGAAGAGTATGAATAATGTTGGGAGGTTAACAGTGATTCGATATTTGGGGTTTCTTATAATACTTGTATCCGTTGTTAGTTTATGGGGTTGTAAAGAAGAAAGTCAGGAAGATCGATTTGTGAGGGAAGGGATAGTAGCAGAGGTGTCTGATGCTCATGTTTTTATTTATGAAGAGCAACCAGGAATAGATAGAATTCTAACAAAGGAGGAAGTTACATCTAAATCTATTCAATCTTCTTCCTTTGGATTTGACGAACAAATCTCTAATATAGAGGTTGGGGACAAGGTGAAAGTTTGGTATGATGCCCTGGACACAAGCTCACCAAGCTCTGGTCATGGTACTAAAATCGAATTAATAAAGAGACCGTAGTATCTACGGTCTCCGTTAGCCAATACTTATTGAGCAAATGCAGTAGAAACATTATTTAGCATTGCTTGTTTGCTGGATTCATCAGCCGATTTCCACCATTTTTCAAAAATTACGCCTAGACCAGGTAGTAAATGTTCTTCTCCTCGGTTAATTGCATCTTCTACCACTTCTTTAATATCAGTAGCTGAATTACCCTTTAGGTTAGCTGCTATTGCTTCTCGAATTTGAAAATCCATTTTCATCACTCCTTGTCTTCATCTTTCCCCATGTCTCGTCAACTATACATAATTTTTTTGAATTGACGGAAGATAAATATGAACATATGAACTAATCGAGGAACATGATATAATCTTCTACAAAGAAAAGATGCTAAACTATTTGTTTTGCAGCATTTTAGAAAAAGGCGGTACACAATATGAAACGAATCGAATCTCCTCAAAACTCTTTAGTGAAGCATTGGAAAAAATTACTCAGTGTTCGAAAAGAGAGAGATAAAACTGGTGAATTTATCATTGAAGGCTATCACTTAGTAGAAGAAGCAATCAAACAAAAAGAACTTGTCTTAACGATCATGTTAAGTGATACAAGTGAAATTCCTGCCAGTTGGGATGTAGACAATCTAGAAATAGTTGAAATTAATGATGTTATTAAAAAAGAGCTTGCAGAAACAGAGCATACCCAAGGCATTTTTGCACATTGTAAGCAAAGTGCCGCTCAAGCAGATGAACAAGAAAATTGGAGTAAATTTTTATTAATCGATGCGGTTCAAGACCCTGGGAATATTGGAACGATGATCCGTACGGCTGATGCTGCAGGGATAGACGCTGTTATTCTTGGAAAGGGATCAGCTGATGCATACAATTCTAAAACGCTTCGCTCTGCTCAAGGCTCTCATTTCCACATACCTATTTTAAAAGGTGACTTAAGCTATTGGGTCGATCAGCTAAAAGAGAAAAATGTAAAAGTATATGGAACGGCATTTGAAAATTCAACGCCGTTTCATGAAGTAGAGAAAAGTGATGCGTTTGCATTAATAGTAGGAAACGAAGGTAGCGGTATACAAGCAAGTCTTTTAGAACAAACGGACCAAAATATTATTGTTCCTTTATTGGGCCAAGCGGAATCTTTAAATGTCGCAGTCGCAACAGGAATTCTTCTTTATGGGCTTACATTGAGATAAATACCCTTGATGAAATGTTTAAAAGTCCGTATAATAGATAATAATTTGATAAATAAGAAAAGCTGTCATCGGGAAAAGTATATATGATTATTCGAATGTAGGGATTTTGCGCCTAGACTGGAAGCGTAAATGGAGAATTCATATAGAAGTTCACCCCGTTAGCTGCCACCGGGACCAGTGTTTACTGTAAAGGTGTGCCGGTGTAGAGCCGTTAGTCGAATTGAGTGATTGCACGTTTAGTTGTGCAATAATCAGGGTGGTACCGCGAAATTAGTCCTCGTCCCTTTTATAGGGGCGGGGATTTTTTATTTTGTCAATTAGGAGGGATTTTTCAAATGGAAGCACAACTTCAACAGTTAAAAGAAGAAGCATTACAAAAAATTGAAGCTTCACAAAACACAAAAGAATTAAATGATGTGAGAGTAGCGTATTTAGGGAAAAAAGGACCGATTACGGATTTACTAAAGGGTATGGGTAAACTCCCAGCCGAGGAACGTCCGAAGATGGGGGCACTTGTCAATGTAGTGCGTGAGGAAGTAACTGCTGTCCTAGAAGCACGCATGACATTACTTCAAGAGCAAGCGATTCAAGAACAGCTTGCAAAAGAGTCTATCGATGTAACTCTACCTGGGAGACCAGTGAAGACGGGGAATCACCATCCGTTAACTCGTGTAGTAGAAGAAATTGAAGACTTATTTTTAAGCATGGGCTATGAAATTGCAGAAGGTCCTGAGGTAGAAAAGGATTATTACAATTTTGAAGCGTTGAATTTACCTAAAGGACATCCAGCTCGTGATATGCAGGATTCCTTCTATATTTCAGAGGATATTCTATTGCGTACGCATACCTCTCCAGTTCAAGCGCGCACGATGGAAGCAAAAGAAGGGCAACCAATTAAGATCATTTGTCCTGGTAAGGTATATCGTCGTGATAATGATGATGCTACCCATTCTCATCAGTTCACTCAAATCGAAGGTTTAGTCATCGGTGAAAATATTCGTATGAGTGATTTAAAAGGTACTTTATCTTTATTCGCGAAAAAAATGTTCGGAGAAGATCGTGAAATTCGACTGCGTCCAAGTTTCTTCCCATTCACAGAGCCCTCTGTAGAGATGGATATCTCTTGCTTCAAATGTGGAGGAAGTGGTTGTAACGTATGTAAGAAAACAGGTTGGATTGAAATCCTAGGAGCAGGTATGGTTCATCCTAATGTTCTTGAGATGGCTGGTTATGATTCTAAAAAGCTTTCTGGTTTTGCGTTTGGTATGGGACCAGAGCGTATTGCAATGTTGAAATATGGAGTGGAAGATATTCGTCATTTCTATACAAATGATGTGCGTTTCTTATCGCAATTCCACCGAACAGAAGTGTAAGGAGGAAATGACATGTTAGTATCAACGAAATGGTTATCAGAATATGTAAACACACAAGGGTTGGACCCGAAAGACTTAGGTGAGAAAATTACTCGTTCAGGAATAGAAGTAGATGCAGTGATTGATCGCTCTCTAGGCATGACAAATGTGGTAGTCGGTTATGTAAAGGAAAAAGTGAAGCATCCAGAAGCAGATAAGCTAAACATCTGTCAGGTGGATGTAGGAGATGAAATCACTCAAATTATTTGTGGTGCTCCGAACGTTGACGCTGGTCAAAAGGTAATCGTTGCACGTCCTGGAGCTGTGCTACCAGGTGGCATTAAAATTAAAAAAGCAAAGCTACGCGGAGAAGTATCTAATGGAATGATCTGTTCTCTTCAAGAGCTAGGTATTGAAGGTCGCCTAGTAGCTAAAGCGTATGCAGAAGGGATTTATGTTCTTCCTGAAACAGCTGTACCAGGTGAAAGTGCACTTCCTTTATTAGGCCTGGACGATGTAGTGCTAGAGCTAGGTTTAACACCAAACCGCTCGGATGCACTAAGTATGCTAGGAGTTGCTTATGAGGTAGGGGCTATTCTTTCAGAGGATATGAAATATCCTGAGGCTGCTTATACAGAAAGCAATGAAAAGGCAGAGGACTATTTGAAGCTTCGTGTGGATGCAATAGAAGAAAATCCTCTGTATATTGCTAAGGTTGTTAAAAACGTACAAGTAAAAGAATCTCCATTATGGCTACAGAATCGTCTGATGGCTGCTGGAATTCGTCCTCATAATAACGTAGTAGATGTTACTAACTATGTATTAATGGAATTTGGTCAACCACTTCATGCATTTGACTATGACCGTTTAGCAACAAAGGAAATCGTTGTTCGCCTTGCAGCTGAAGGAGAAAAGATGGTTACACTCGATGACCAAGAACGAACACTTAAATCTAACCATTTAGTAATAACTAACGGTAAAGAGCCGGTTGCTATTGCTGGAGTAATGGGTGGGGCTAATTCAGAGGTTCATGAAGGCACGACAACCGTTGTAATCGAGTCAGCTTACTTTGCAGCTGGATCTGTACGTCAAACATCGAAAGACCATAACCTACGTAGTGATGCAAGTGCTCGCTTCGAAAAAGGTGTGGATCCAAATCGTGTAAATATGGCAGCAGAGCGTGCAGCAAGCCTATTAGCAGAGCTTGCAAATGGTGAAGTACTAGCTGGTTCCGTAGTTGTAGATAAGTTAGATAAATCTCCAGCTGAAGTTATCGTTTCTCCAGACTTCATTAACAGTCGTTTAGGAATGAAGATATCTTTAGAGGATATGACATCTATTCTGTCTCGTTTGAAATTTGAATTCCAAGCAGCTAATGGATATTTATATATTAAAGCACCTACTAGACGTCAGGATATTAAAATTCCGGAGGACATCGTGGAAGAAATAGCTCGTATGTATGGTTATGATGAGATTCCAATGACGTTACCTGTGGAAGAGTCTAAACCAGGTGGTTTAACATCCTACCAAGCAAAACGTCGCCAAGTGCGTGGTTTTATGGAAGGTGCAGGACTTTACCAAGCAATTACGTACTCATTAACTTCTAAAGAAGTAGCACAAAAGTTTGCTTTAGAAACTGCTCCTGTAACGGAACTATTAATGCCAATGAGTGAGGAGCGTAGCACGCTACGTCAAAGCTTAATCCCTCATTTGCTAGAGGCTGTAACGTATAACACTGCTCGCCAAGCAGATACCGTTGCATTGTATGAAATTGGTTCTGTTTTCTTAGGAGAAACAGCATCTGGATTACCTCATGAGCAAGAGCATTTAGCAGGCGTTATTGCTGGTAAATGGGTTGAGCATAGCTGGCAAGGAGAGAAAAAGTCAGTAGATTTCTTTGTTTTAAAAGGAATTGTAGAAGGTTTAATGGATTTACTTGGTCATACAAGTGAGTTAACCTTTGAACGTACAGTAATGGAAGGAATGCATCCAGGAAGAACTGCTACTATCCAATTGGCAGGGGAAGAGATCGGTATTATTGGTCAATTACACCCGGCGGAACAAAAAGCACGTGACTTAAAGGATACGTATGTATTCGAACTGAATTTAATGAAGGTATTAAACAAAGATGCTGGAACATTGTATTATTCACCAGTTTCTAAATTCCCTTCTATTACTCGCGATATCGCATTAGTAGTGGATCAGGAAAAAGCTACTGGAGAGCTGCAAGCAATTATTCAACAATCAGGTGGGAAATTGCTTAAGGGTGTACATTTATTCGATTTATATGAAGGAGAAAAAATGGAACCAGGCAAAAAATCAGTTGCATTCTCTCTAACGTATTTCGATCCAGAGCGTACATTAACGGATGAAGAAGTAGTTAATGCACATAACAAAGTTCTAAAAGCATTAGCTGAGCAAGCAGGAGCCGAGCTGCGAGGATAAAGGCTGATCACCTTGCAGAGACGATTCCAAACCTTGCGGAAACGAGTCAGAATCTTGCAGAGATGATCCCAAATCTTGCGGAAATGAGTCACAACCTTGCGGAGAATAGCTAACCTTGCAGAGATGAGCTAGAACCTTGCGGAGATGACTCTAAACCTTGCGGAAACGAGTCAGAATCTTGCAGAGATGACCCCAAATCTTGCGGAAATGAGTCACAACCTTGCGGAGAATAGCTAACCTTGCAGAGATGGGCTAAAACCTTGCGGAAACGAGTCAAAACCTTGCAGACAGCCAAAAAACTTTTAGAGAATAACTAAAAGAATTAAATAAATGAAAAAGGAGCAGCACCAAAATAGGTGTTGCTCCTTTTTGTTGAACTCTGAGAGTAGAAGTATATTTATGTTAAAATAGGTATAAAAAGTTACGAAATTGGAGGTTAGCGAGTGGGTACCTTTGATCCAAACAACAGTACATACACGAAAGAAATATTAGAGAAACAGCTAATCCTATCGAAGCCTTTAACTAAAAATGAAGTAGAGGAATTGAACTTAGCAAACAACAATCTTAAAAATGAAGAGGATAACTTCCTACCGAAGCAGTGGTTTTGTCGTGCGGATATAGGGGAGTGGGAAGATGTAGAAATATTTATACAAGGTGATGATAAAAAGCCTTATGTCAGCTGTATTGATTTGGCGGAGAAAACACTAAAAGATATTCCTCAGCATATTAATCGTGCATTAAATTACTTGAAAGAATTTTTTCCTGCTCAACAACCGGAGGACTATTATTTATCTGCGATTTCCTTTGGAAGAATGATTAATTTTGATGATCAGCTTTATACCGGCTTTACAATAGGTTTTTATAGCGAAAAACCGCATGAATATCAATATAAGGTGAAATTCAAAGAAAATGGTTGGCCAATTGGGTTTGAGGGTGGACCAATGTAGAGTAGAAGAATAGAAATCGAAAGCTTCTTAGGAAGAAATGAACAGAATTTATAAATATACACGAAATCATGAAAGCTATAATATAGCTAATCCTTGGAAAAAAATAACTTGTTGAGGATGTGTAAAAATGGGTTTTTTTAATCGCTTATTTAAAAAAGTTGAAGATATTAATAAGGGAGAAGTAGCTGTTTCTGAACTGGAATCCGAGTTCTATCTTGAGTCACCTGTAGAAGAAGCAAAGGGTTATTGGGTGGAAATGGCTCAAAATATTATTGTGAACACGGTTAAGGCAACCAACAATTCTGTTGAACGAGCTTTTGTCCTCATCGATTTTGGGGAACAACCTTCTTTTGATATTTTTTATCAAGTAGATGGAAGTTTAGTTATGTGGCATCAGCTTGAGCATCAGGATATAAAAGAAAAAATTGAATACGAACTGCTTCCTCAAGCAACTGATGTTGTGAAAGCAGTAAATGATAACTTCATACAGGCCAATCACTCAACCATTGCATTTGCGGAGCTGCAATTTGAATGGCAAACTAGCGCTTGGTTTTCACATATAATATGGGAAGACGACGAGTACTCAAAGCTAGCCAAGGACGAAATATTAAATAAATGGTTTGATACATTAAGTGTTGAAGTTAAAGATCTACCATTAGATAGTGATACTAAGCTGTCCTGGTATCCGTAAGTTGTTTTAATCATATTCTTTTAAAAGAGAGAAAGAGTTTAATAGCCTGATTAGAACGCTTATGTCTCATTTCGGAACGTCCTCTCTATTTTATAGGAGAGGACTTAACTAACTTGTGTCCATATATCGATACTAGCTTAAGGGGAGAATTTATGAATAAACAAGCGGTAACTTATTTTATCTTAGGAATAAGTGTCATACTGATTAGTACACCATTAGGGTACAGTTTAGTTAAGATCGTGTATCGAAACAAAAGTTTAGCTGAAGAATATGTACCAATTCTTAACGGATTTATATATTCATTGATGTTAGTCGGTATTTTGGTATTTAGCATTGGTGTAATTACCTTCATAAAAAATAAAGATTAATCGTTGTATTAACTTCACTGATGTGTTATTTCAAGAAGGAAACCTGAAACAGAGAAATTATTCCCCTGGCATAATCGCTATGACTTCAAATGTTTCCATATCAACAAATACTAGTGGTGATGCAACTGAATCTACTTTTGTCACTAAAAATATTTCTTTCCCTATATATGAATGATCAAAATTTTTAAATGTTTCATCTACCATAATTTTTTTCACCGATGCGTTTTTCCATTCATTTACTGAGCTATGTTGGTTCGTATTCTGATTTTGAAAATATTCCTGTACTACGTTTATGACCTCGGTATCTATGTCATTCTTTTTTACAACGTTGCTTTCTTTTTCATTTTTTGCACAACCCGTGACGAAGAGAAATATAAAGATAAGGAAGTAAAAGCAGATATATTTCCTTTTCAAAAAACACCCCTCCTTTATCAATTAGACGTTTTGGATAGTCGTTTTGTTACTACACTTTGCTATCAAACTGCTCCTGTAGTTTTTCAGGCAAAAACCATCTGGTGAACAATCAAATCTTGCCTTTATAACATAGCCAAAACATAAAATGAGCTCGTGTCTCCGAGCTCACTTTAATTTAATATGGCTATGTTAAAAGGAAGGGTTGATTTTAAATACACTTAAAAAATAAGCTAGGATATTTTCTCCAGGCCCATTTAAGGCACTCCATGTTCAATACGAAACTGTCCACAATAAAATACCAAGCAAAATAGGTTCTGTAAATTTTGATAGTTTTTTATTTTAAGGAGGAATACTGAAATTCATTTCGTATTTATTATATTTAATGGAAATGAAATAAAGGTAAATGACCGTCATCGAATAATAGAATTAATAATATATAAGAAAAAAGGAATAAGACATCCATTTACAAATTAGAGGTGAAATTATAATGTATGCAGATTTACATATTCATTCGTACTACTCCGATAGCAACCGTTCTCCTGAGGAAATTGTCAAGAAGGCAAGAGAGCTCGGCATTGACTTATTATGTGTAAGCGACCACAACACAACAGCAGCTTATAAAGAGCTTATTCAATTGTGTAAAGAGTACAAAATTAAATTAATTCGAGGTGCAGAAATTTCTACCTTATATGAAGGTAAAGAATTTCATGTCCTCGCTTATGATTTCGATTTTGAAAACAAAGAGATTATTAATATTTGCAAACAATCTGAGTCGGTTTATGCTGATATTGATTTAGAATTAATCAAAAGTATGAGTGTTGATTATCAGGAAATAAGTATAGAGGAATTTAATTCTTACAGTCGAAATCTAAAAAACGGTGGTTGGAAAGGTTTTGACTACTTAACAACCAAAAATTTAGTTAATAATGTTTCTAGTTTTTTTAAGCTCGTCAGCGATTATCATGTTCAACCAAAAAGGTCATTTCCATCGATAGAATATGTAATAAATGCAATACATAAAGCAAATGGTAAAGCCGTTATTGCCCACATCGGAGAAAACTTGAAGAACAATCTTAAAGAAATAGTACCTCGTTTAAAAGTACTTAAAAATATGGGTGCAGATGGCTTTGAATGCTATTACACGACCCATACAGAAGAAACAACAAAAGTTCTCGTTGACTTTTGTCAAACAAATAATATGTTAATAACGGTAGGCAACGATGATCATGGTGGATTTAACAATAGATCCAATGTTATCTATGAAATGGGAGGAGTTAAGGTCGATTTTAGTAAATTGAATCTGGAAGATATTGAGATTTTGGGTTAAATTTAATAACCATGTATGGAAGCACAAAACAGGATTTTTTCATTTTAATAAAAAATCGACATTAAAAACGGTGCGGTGAATCCTTCTTGTCTTCGGAGTAAATAGCTTGTCATGGAAAGGCTGACATTTTTATTGTGTTTTTAAAGAAGGATTACAGAATAGTTCAACCATTGTTTCATTAACAGGAGTTTTACTTTAATAAAGTCACCTATTTTTCACATATCCCTAAGTCTATTAAAACGCAAAAACCCCTACTTTTATTTAAAAGAAGGGGTTTTTCTTTGTATTCAATTATACGATTTTCAAATTAATTCACTACACTACATTTAAGAAGGTCATTCAGGATCACTTGTATATTTTTCTGGTATTAATTACATTACATTACACTTTACTAACTCACCTTTATAAGAAATGATTACATCAGTATCAGTCCCATAATCACTTATTAACTCACGACACATGCCACATGGTGCAACTACCCAACATTTTTCTATATCCTCGTGTGGATGAGGGTGGGCTACTGCGACAATCGTTTCAAATTCATGGTCTCCCTCAGAGATAGACTTACCAATAGCCATTGCTTCTCCACATACGGTAATTCTTCCTACATTCGCTTCAAGGTGTACTGCCGAGTATATCTTTCCCGTTTTCGTTCTTACCGCTGAACCAATGTGATGTCGTTCATATCTATAATTCTTTTCAATAACATTTTCTGCCTCCTTAATCAATTCATAATCTTTGCTCTCTAAAGGTCTTACTTCTAACATAATAATCTTCCTCTCAATAATTCAACTTTATTTACTACTTCGCCGCCTTTTCAAATACAACCCTTATACGATTAACCTCTCTAGTTCGTTTAAGTGTAACATTTCACACACAACCATAGAACATAGCCTTTAATATTTAAAAGAGAAATTAACTTTTATTTGGATAAAAGCTTCATCCAAATCAGATGGCTGTAAGTGGGTTGTATCTTTGAGAAAGCGTCCGGCTGGGGCGGAAATCAATTCTACTCTCTGATTTAAAAATTTCTTTTTCTATGCCTCATAAATCAACCCTACTTTTTAACATAGCCTATTTCTTTAGCAAAAGAGAGACTCCAATTTTTATGGGAAATTCTAATCTTATTATTAGATAAATAGATATTTATTCGTTCTTTTATTATGGTTTATGTCAATCAAACCTGGGGTAGTAAAGTAATAGCAAATTTTTAATAATTTACTAATTTTATTAATAATGTTTGCGTTACATTTTCTACAGGAGGGGTTGTATGGGTTTATCGTTTTGGACATGGACAGTTACGATTATATTATCGTTAGCTTTTATAGGGATGTCTTTCCTATTTAAGAAAAAAGCAGATACGAGCTTTGCGCATTATGCAATAGCCGGTGGAACGTTGCCATTTTTCTTATTATTGTTTACAGACATTGCAACCATCATGGGAGTCGGCAATTTCGTAGGCCATTCCTCAAAGGGGTACGAGATTGGAATAGCTAATGTGCCATTCGTCATTGGAGAGCAGGGTGCAAAAATATTATTTGCACTTGTATTTGCAGGTTTTGCGGCAAAGTTTACATATAATACACTAGCAGAAATGATGGATGATTTAATCATAAGAGATAGATTGTCTCGTGGTTTGATAGCAATCTTAACCTCCGCAATTATGATTGCGTGGGTAAGCGGTCAGGCTATGGGAATGGGGGCTTTATTTTCAGCTTTTACAGGAGCAGATCCTCTGATGATGATATTAGTCTTTTCTGCTGTATTCATCATTTACACAGCTGTTGGCGGGATGTATTCCGTTGTATGGACAGACCTCATACAGGGTGGGATATTGATCGCTATTGCTATTTGGTTTTACATACAAGTATTCGCTAAAATTGATTTTAGCTATACAACACTTAAGACTGGCTTAGAAAATGTTGGAGCTATCGAACTAGCTCAAATGAATCTTTCAGCTATGGAAGTAATTTCCCTATTTGTAACCGGTACTTTAGGGATACTAGCTGCTCAAGTATACTGGCAGAGGTGCTTCGCGTCTAAAAATCCGAAGGCAGCAAGCAGAGCTATGCTAATCAGTGGAATAGTAGCAATTGTATTTACTGTTTTTGCAACAATTGCCGGAATGGTAGTAAAAATACAAAATCCTAATTTAGCTGCAGACGAAGCTATTTCGTGGCTTATCCTTGAGGAAATGACACAACTTGCTGCACTAGCCTTTTTTATCATGATATTCCTAGCAGCAATCTCCAGTGCTTCTTCTCTTTTGCATTCCGCTGCAGTCGTCATTGTAAACGACTTAGTAATCCCAAATATGAAACCTAAGGAAGATTCCTATTATTTAAAATTAACGAGAATAGGAGTTATCGTAATTGGAGCTTTTACAATTGGGACAGCTATTTGGGCGGATTCAATTATCGATTTATTCTCCTTGGCTTATTCAATGGCAGGAGGGGGAGTTGTACCAGTATTAGTCGTAGGACTCCTTTGGAAAAATAGAAAGGGACAAGAGTTTACAATGGGAACTAGTAACAGTCAGGTTTCCGTTTGGGGAGCAAGAGTTGGTATAGTTGCTGGCTCTATTGCCTCACTTGCATTAGGAATTTTATGGGGTGTTTTAGTATCTGTATTGTTAACTATCATCATCTCCAAAATGGTTCCTACTCCAACAGAGACATCTTTAGAGGTATAACGAATGCACCCCTATACCGATTCAGCTATCGGTATAGGGGTTTCTCTCGTTCAAGCTGGAAATGTTGCAATGACGGTCTCTTCCGATAAAATAGAAGTATTGAATAAATTATTTGAATAGGTGAGAATATGCCAGCAATTACGTTTGAACAAGAATTTATATTAAATGAACATCGAATATATACGACTAGGCCGCTTCGTACACTATTCACGTTAGAACGCCTCAGCAAAGAATTTTTCCAGGATGATTTTGCAAAACTGATGCAAGGAATTACAGAAGCAGAAAATCAGGTAGCAGCTGTTTCTCATTTTGCTAAAAGATATGGTATGTTTTTTGCCAATCAATTTTATATGTTAGCAGCTTATGACATGATTTGGGATGGTAAGCATACTGAGCTTCATTTCGATGTCACCAAGGAGTATGATGCCTATACCATTGCTATGTTCATCAATCCAAATGATTTTCGTTATGTGAAAGAAACAGAACGAGAAGACGTGATTATGAAAATATTACAGAAGCAAGGGTACGAGATTGTTCAGTATTTGAGAAAGACAACAAGGATCTCACCATTGGTTATTTGGGAAAGCTTTTTTGTTTCCATTGTTAAAATGTATGAAAAACTTTTAGAGAATCCATCTACTGCATCTCAGGCAATGGATGATATTGAAATTTTAGAGAGTACTGAGGCTTGGAAATCATTTTCTACTAAATCTCTTTTTTATGAATATACAAAAGGGAGAAATCCAGCAGTGCTAGTCAATCAACCGATCCGACGGAGCTGTTGTATGTCAATGGATATACCCGGGCAAGGGGCTTGCGGTTACTGTCCTAAGACCAACTTGTAAAACTATACTTCCAAAAATTTAGAGCCCTGCCATAAAAGGCAGGGCTTATTCTATGGAGAAATTTTTTTATGACTGATCCACCAATCTATGTGTTCTAAATTAAAGGCTATAATATCTCCGATTGGTCTAAGATGTGGTATTTCTTTATTTAGAATCAATTGATGGATTTGTTCTTCTGTGAGCGGATAGCCAACAGAATCTAAATATGTCGTTAATTTTTTTACTCCATAGACTCTTCTCAACTAATCACCTCCCACCAAAAGCTCTTCCATGCAAAGAAAAAACGCTTAGTGAGACGTATTAATTATTAAATAAATATATTAATATATACCCTTATTAGAAAAAAATAATCCTAAAGACTCGGAACGTTTGTTTGATGAATATTCTAAAATTTCAGAACATAAATTTATCTATTTTGTTATAATTTCTTTATTGAGGCTGTTCGATAGTTAAAGGATTGAGTGCCAAGCCCTCGTCCTAAAATATATGTAAGGGAGAATCATATATTGAAAAGAGTAGACGTGGTATACGGCTTAATAACGGATAGGAATGAAGAAAATATACTAATGGTCAAAAATAAGGGGGCAGGCTGGACACTTCCAGGTGGAACAGTCGAGCATGGCGAGACATTGGAGCAAGCAATTAGGAGAGAAATTCAAGAAGAAACTGGATTAATAACGGAAGTAGAGAGAGTAATGGCACTAAATGAAGCATTTTTTACTCACAAGGATAGCCAGGTATTGTTCGTAACCTTCAAAATGAACGTACTTAATGGAGAGTGTAGCATACAATATCCAGATGAAATAGAAGAGCTAAGATGGGTGGATCATGAAACCGCTAATAAATGGATGCCCTATCACCGAGGAGGAATAAAAAGCTTGTTAAATTCAGCAACACCCTATACGTTTCAAAACAATTAGGAGGGGATGGAAGTGTTTCATTTATTTAAAAATATTAGTCCCAGCAAAGAAAATGTAGGAAGTAAGGTAGATAGGATACACGATGACGATGACTTAGGAGTTGGCATACTCATCCACTTTACTCCAATTGCCACTTATATGTATTTATCTACCGATATACTTATAGAAAAAGGAGATACTTTGTATGATTCTAAACACAGAGAAATCATTGTAGAAGGCAACAGTGTATCTATCACTCTAAATAATAGAAGTGAAATCCCAGAGATAATTGATTTATATGGATTAAACAATTTGGATTTACCTTTAATCACTATAGAAGTAACATTATCCTATTAAAGGAGAATTAGGATGGTTATAAGAAAATATGGGGAACGCCCGGGATGGTCAAGAATTTTAAAAAGACGATATACTTTTGTAGAGATTAATTCCGAACAGTTTACGGGAGGGGCATCCCTTTTACATTTAGTAGAGACGGCAAAACCTTTATGGGTTAGTTATGATGCAAAGAAAATTTGTATTGTCGACCACGGGTATATGTGGCTGCAGCACTTTCCAACGGCAGAAAACTATACGGTAACGACCATGTTTGATCAAAACGGAAAAGTAGTTCAATGGTATATAGATATATGCCATAAACATGGTATAGACGATCAAGGTCCTTGGTGGGATGATTTATTTTTAGACATTATAGTCCTTCCATCCGGTGATTACTTTCTCGTGGATGAAGAGGAGCTTGAAGAGGCTTTACATTCTGGTCGAATAAATCAAGAGAAATATGAGCTGGCTAAACATGTAGCTCATAAAATCATGGATGAGCTAAAGGGAAATAACATGAACCTTTTAGGATTATCCGTACATCATAAAAACGAGCTGACAGCACTTCTTAAATAAAAGTGGGGATTATAATGAGAAAAGTTGAAGTTAAAGAGTTTTCAAAGAAATGGGCTACTGATTTTCAACAAGAATCAAAGTCTTTGAATGATATCTTCAAGGAAGAAATAGTAGAAATTTACCATATAGGGAGCACTTCTATAGAAGGGCTTTCTGCAAAGCCGATTATAGATATAATGCCTGTTGTCCGGAATATTAAACGAGTTGATGCATACGATGAGCAAATGATTCAACTTGGCTATACCCCAAAAGGAGAGAACGGTTTACCAGGTCGACGCTATTTTCAAAAAGGGGGTGACAATAGGACTCATCACGTACATATTTATGAACAAGGGAATCCTGAAATAGAGAGATATCTTATTTTTAGAGATTATTTAAGAAAGCATTCTGTGGAGGCAAAGAAATACGGTGAGCTAAAGAGAGCTCTTGCCCAACAGTTTCCTTATGATGTGGAGAGTTATATTAATGGTAAGGACAAGTTTGTGCAATCATTAGAGGAAAAAGCTATGCAATGGAATAATAGAATTCAGTTGAATTTTCATAGAGCGTTTGGAGTGTATGGTATTTGTATACATGAAAACAAGCTTCTAGTTATTCAGAAAAATGGTGGTCCTTATATCAACCGCTATGACCTTCCAGGTGGGAATTTAGAAACAGGTGAATCGCTGCAGGAGGCAATTGAAAGAGAATTCTATGAAGAAACAGGGTTATTAATCGATGTGCGTAAACAGATTGGAGCAGCTGACTTTATTATTCACACCGATTGGAGAGAAGGCACGGCTGTACACCATGTAGCGGTTTTTTATGAAGTTGAGCATGTAGGAGGGTCGATATCTGAACCATTGCAGTTTAAAGGACAGGACTCACTAGGAGCTGTATGGATTTCGGAACAGGAAACATCGATGGAAAATTCCTCGCCCTTAGTCTTAAAAGCGTTTGAATGGTTGCGAACAAAAAAGATATCTGTTGAAGCTACTTATTATGAACAGTGGAAAGTTAAAGAAAACTGAAATAAGGAGAGGTTTTCGATGATGGGAAATAATTTTATGAAATCATTAGATTTAAAGTGCCCTATCATTCAAGCGCCAATGGCTGGAGGAATTACAACCCCTGTGCTAGTCAGTGAAGTCTCCAATCAAGGTGCACTTGGAATGATTGGTGCAGGATATTTAAAGCCTGATCAATTACGAGTTCAAATAAATCAGATGAAGGCACTTACGAATGCAAATTTTGGAGTAAATTTGTTCGTTCCTGAGCATTTTGAATTGAATGAGGACCAGGTTGAAAAATCTAAGCAGCTAATAGACAATTATGCGCTCCTTTTAAATCATAAAATGAAAGAACCGGACTTACCTACAAAAGAAATTGAAAAGCAAACATATGAGGAACTACTAAAGATTGTTATAGAAGAAAGAGTGGCTGCTTGTTCCTTTACATTTGGAATTCCTTCCAAAAAAACGATTGAAAGTCTTAAACAAAACGGGATTATGACAATAGGGACAGCTACTACTGTGTCAGAAGCCGTAGCTATCGAACGGGCGGGGATGGACGCGGTAGTTGTACAAGGTAGTGAGGCAGGAGGGCATCGTGGGAACTTTTTAGTAGATTCCCCTAACAGCATGATTGGCTTAATGGCACTAATTCCCCAGGTTACTGATCAGGTGTCAATACCAGTTATTGCAGCAGGAGGAATAATGGACGGTAGAGGACTATCTGCCGCATTATGTTTAGGAGCAGATGCCGTACAAATGGGAACAGCCTTCTTAACAACCAAAGAAAGTGGGGCAAACCCAGTGCATAAACAAGCCGTACTGCAAGCAAAAAGCGAGGACATAGTGAGTACGAAAGCATTTTCCGGGAAGGAAGCAAGAGGAATTGAAAATCGTTTTATGAAAGAAATGCATGTACATGAAAACAAGCTACCGCCCTTTCCCGTCCAAAATGCACTTACACAAAACTTAAGAAAAGCGGCCACTCAGCAAAAAGACGCAGATTTCATGTCTCTCTGGTCGGGCCAAAGTCCAACATTAGCTAGAGAAGAAACGGTTGAACAGCTTGTTCGTCGTGTTGTAAATGAGGCTAACCTAATCTTAAATAGGTAGGCTTTAAGAAATATGGTGACATTAAATGAAATAGCTTTGTTAAATTTTTTGTTTGATTTTGACTAACAATTCTTTTTTATAGTGACTGTAAACATTATAAAAGTGATATTCAAATGATTATTAAGATCAAAAATAAATTATGAAATTGGAGTTCGTGACAGTTGGCTTAGTTTATGCGAGTAAATTTATAAGCAATTAATCGATGCATTAAAGCTGTTCCCATTTATTGGTTGGAGCGCCAGACGGCGACTCCTACGGGATGTGTGAGACAGATAAGACATCACAACCACGCGCGTAAGCGATGGGTGATGGCTTATCGCTCACCCCGAGGAAAGCGTCCGGTTGGCGCGGAAATCAATTCTACTCTCGAATTTAAAGATTTCTTTTTCTATGTATCATAAATCAGCCCTACTCTTTAACATAGCCAATTAAATAAAGAGGAGTTTCACAGTAATACCATGAAAATCCTCCATTTAATCGATACAATAATCTATTGTGATATAGTTTCCTTAATCAATCTACATTCATATACTGGTTCTTCTTGCTGGGTATCTTCAAACCATCTCAACCCTATATAAGTAAAGCCCACTCGTTCTAAAATTTTGAGGGATCCAATATTTTCTTTGCTTGCAGAAGCTGAGACAAGTTTAACTTTTGGATGAAGTTTTACAATGTTCATACAAGCACCCACGGCTTCCGTTGCATATCCTTTCCCCCAAGAGTTTTTATTGAAATGATAAATCAATTCTACTTCCTCTATTGTATTTTCAACATTGAAGCCAGCTGCTCCAATTATTTCTCCTGTATTTTTTTCCATCACTGCATAAACGGATAGATTATTATTTTCATGACAGTGGCGATAAAACTTGAGAGTTTTAGGCAATGTCTCGACGGAAGCCGAGCCACCACATAATTTCATCACTTCTTTGTCTCCCCAAAAAAGCTTTGCTGGTTCTGCATGGCTTTCCTCAAATACAACAAGGCGTAATCTTTCTGTGTCCCCTATAATGTTCATTTATGATCCCATCCTTTAAAATTTCCTTTTTTGCACAAGCTTCATGGCTTTTTGTGTATTGGCAAAATGCCATTTGGTAATGGATTTGAGGAATTCCTCGCCATGCTTTAAATAAATTTTTGCCGCTATCTCATCGACTTTTGCACTAGCACCCTTAGGAATGGCAGTTTTGGCTATCTCTGTGAGGCGGTCCATTTCCTTTAAGAAAGCATATCTTGCTATAATAGAGGCAGCGGCAACGGAAACGTGTAATTGCTCTGCTTTTGTGGAAAACAAAACATTTTCACGAATGATCTCCTTTTCCATTTTAATATGGTTATAATAAATACCACGCTCAGCAAATTGATCAATAAGGATGAATGATGGCTTTTCGGGCTCCATTTTTTTCAAAACATGCTTCAATGCTTGGTTATGCATCATAGCCTTTATTTTACCTTGTGACCAGCCACGTCCTTGGATTTCGTTATATTTTTCATTTTTTAATACGAGCACACTATGTGTTAAGGTTTTCATCAAATCTGGAGCAATACGACGCATTAGCTCATCTGTAAGCATTTTAGAATCTTTCACACCGAGCTCTTTTACAAGCTCTACTTGATGAGCAGGTACAAAGCAAGCTGCTACCGTAATAGGTCCAAAATAATCCCCGGTTCCGGTTTCGTCTGAACCAACTACAGATTGTAATTCAAAGTGTTCCGGGAGCGTGTCACCTTTAGTTAGGGGGCTTTTTACAGTGGTTGATGTAGAGGAGGTTCCACCATTCCATAGAGCTGCCTCCCTAGAAGCGCCATTTCCTTGGAACATTACCTTCCCAGATTTATAGATAGTGATTGCTGTATCTGATAGCTTAGCAGCGAAAACGACTCCAGGTGCCGAGCGTTCGATTTTGTATTTTAAGTAATGTGCCTTTACTTTTTCTATTTCATTTGCGGGCATTAGTAAAACTTCATTTGACATTCATATGTTCCTTTCTTCACATCGTAATCTATTTCGTGTTATTATTATACATAGGATTTTCTGGGGGAGGGTATGTCTTTGTCAGAACAAGAGAAAACAAGAATTTCTGTTGATATCTATGGACAGAATTATAAAATGGTAGGTACAGAAACTTCTGGTCATATGAGACTCGTTGCCTCCATGGTAGATGATAAAATGAGAGAAATACACTCTCACAATCAACAGCTAGACATCGCAAAATTGGCAGTGCTTACCGCTGTTAATGCAGTAAACGATTACATAAAAGTAAAAGAACAATTAGAACTTCTAGAAGAAGAATTGAAAAGGCTAAAGGACTGAAAAAATGTTAGATTTAATTATCCTGATTTTATTAATTGCCGGTTTTGTAACTGGTGCTAGACGTGGGCTGATAGTACAGCTCATTCATATGGTAGGCTTCATCATTGCTCTAATCGTTGCTTACACTTATTATAAACCACTGGCGGATAAATTTGTTCTCTGGATTCCATTTCCTGCAGTAACCTCAGAGTCCACATTTACAATAGCAGTAGAGACTTTGGATCTCGATCAAACGTTTTACCGTATTATCGCATTCACACTGATATTCATGGTAGTTAAGTTCGGGTTACAATTATTAGCCTCTATGTTTGATTTCTTAAAGTACTTGCCTATACTAGGATTTGTCAGCACTGTAACTGGTGCGATTCTAGGGTTTATTGAATTCTATTTCATTTTATTCGTACTTCTATACGTCGTTGTGCTTTTACCGATTGATTTCATCCAAAATGCTGTATCAGGTTCATTCTTAACTTCATGGATGCTTGAGCATACGCCAATTTTATCTGAAATGGTCAAAAACTGGTGGTATATTTATTTGGAAAAGTAACAATGTCTAAGATCAACTTCTCTCAGTAGAGGGAAGTTTTTTTAAATAGTCAGCTTATAGGTTGTGAAGGACTTATGTTTTCTTACTTAAAGGAGGTCTACTAGTGGATAAAAAGACGATAATTAAAACATTAGAAAAAATTGCATTATATATGGAGCTTCAAGGAGAAAATCCTTTTAAGGTATCTGCTTTTCGAAAAGCAGCACAAGTTTTAGAGCTAGATGATCGTAGCTTGTCTGAAATGGATAATATAACTTCGCTTAAGGGTATTGGTGCGGCAACTGGATCCGTAATCACTGATTTAATGGAAACTGGACAATCCTCTCTTCTCAAAGAAATGCAAGAGAAAGTGCCAAGTGGTCTGTTGCCTATGCTAAAAATCCCGGGTCTTGGAGGAAAGAAAATTGCCAAGCTGTACAAAGAATTAGGTATTGAATCCATCGAACAGTTAAAGACTGCCTGTGAGGAAGGGAAGGTTCGCGGACTTGCAGGATTTGGGGCTAAAACCGAGGAAAAGATACTAGCTCAGCTCGAAGTGTTTCAAACCAAACCGGAAAGAACTGCTATTTGGCAGCTTGAGCCGATTGTGGCTTTTATAGAAAATACATTAGCAGGTATAGAAGAAGTGGTGAAATATTCTGTTGCAGGGTCGTATAGACGAGTGAAAGAATCTAGTAAGGATATCGATTTTATCGTTGCGACGAATTCCCATCAAAAGGTCAGAGAGGAATTACTAGAAAAGCTTCCCCTCCTAAAAATTATTGCAGCTGGAGACACTAAGGTATCAGTTACTTTAGATGTTGAAAACGAAGTGGATGTAGACTTTAGGTTAGTAGAACCTCATCAATATGCTTCTGCCTTACATCACTTTACAGGGTCTAAAGATCATAATATTAAAATGAGACAAATTGCCAAAGAAAAAGGGCTGAAGATAAGTGAATATGGTGTGGAGCAAGAGGACGGCTTCGTACAGTCCTTTGAAACAGAGGAAGCGTTTTATTCATTCTTCGATTTACCATTTATACCTCCGACTATACGAGAGGATGGGACAGAACTAGACAAGCTAGAAAAGATTCCAAGTCTTGTAACGCTGGAGGATATTAAAGGCGATTTTCACATGCACTCCACTTGGTCAGATGGAGCTCATTCTATTGAAGAAATGGTAGAGGCTTGTCGTGAAAAAGGGTATTCCCATATGGTGATAACAGACCACTCTAACTACTTAAAAGTTGCTAATGGTCTTTCAAGAGAGAGACTGTTACAGCAAATCCAAACAATACAAGGATTAAATGCAAAATATAACGATATTGAAATATTAGCTGGAACAGAAATGGATATACTTCCTGACGGTTCGCTGGACTTTGATGACGAGTTACTAGAGCAGCTAGACTTCGTCATTGCATCTATACACTCTAGCTTTAGTCAGTCACAAGATAAAATTATGGCAAGACTTCGTACCGCAATGGAAAACCCTCACGTTCATATGATTGCTCACCCTACGGGAAGAATTATTGGAAGTCGTACAGGTTATGATCCAGATGTGCCAACGTTAATAGAGTGGGCTAGTGAATTTGGAAAAATACTAGAGCTCAATGCAAACCCACATCGTCTCGACTTAGAGACAGAATACTTAAAGCTAGCACAGGAAAAAGGCGTTCTGATAGCCATTAATACAGATGCCCATCATATCGATCAATTAAGATATATGGATGTAGGGGTTAAATATGCTCAAAAAGCATGGCTGAAAAAGGACAACGTTGTTAATACATGGACATTTGATAAATTCAAACAGTATTTGAAGAATAAATAGGAGGTGCCAAGGTGATAGCCGAAAGAGCACTGAAAACTTTAGAATATTATAAGATCAGAGAAGAGGTAGGGAAATATTGTACCTCCTCTATCGGAAAAACCCATATAGAAAAGTTAGTTCCATCTGTTGATTACGAGGAAGTAACTAAGCTTCTAGAGGAGATGGATGAGGGACTTACCATACTACGGCTAAGAGGAAATGTTCCGATGGGAGGAATCGTCGATATACGTCCTCATGCAAAACGGGCTCAAATTGGTGGGATGCTAAGTCCGATGGAGCTGATGGAGACTGCGAGCACGATAAGAGCTAGTAAAATTCTTCGAAATTTCTTAGAGAACGTCGCAGAAGCAGAGTCAGTAGCAATCCCACATTTTCTATCTAAAAAGGACTCTTTGCCAATTTTAACGGCTTTAGAGCATGAGATAAACGACTGTATCGATGAGAACGGAAGTGTACTTGATAGTGCAAGCAGCACGCTGCGCTCCATCCGTCAGCAGTTAAGAATCCAAGTGAGTCGCGTACGTGAGAAGCTAGAGAGCTATACACGAGGGGCCAATGC
Source organism: Psychrobacillus sp. MER TA 171 (assembly GCF_023713305.1). Lineage (NCBI taxonomy): Bacteria > Bacillati > Bacillota > Bacilli > Caryophanales > Bacillaceae > Psychrobacillus > Psychrobacillus sp. MER TA 171. The sequence goes on from NZ_JAMAWN010000005.1 coordinate 73,560, forward strand.
ATCTAAAATGCTTTCCGACTCTATTATTACCATTCGAAACGACCGCTATGTTATACCTGTAAAATCAGAATATCGCAGCCATTACGGTGGAATTGTACATGATCAGTCTTCCTCTGGACAAACACTTTTTGTTGAACCATCAGCGGTAGTCCAAATAAACAATGATATTCGTGCATTAAAGGTAAAAGAACAAGAAGAGATTGAACGTATTCTTATTCGGTTGTCAGGCGAGGTAGAGGCTGTTGGACATGAGATATTCCTGTTAGTTAATATACTTGGTGAAATTGACGTCATATTAGCAAAGGCTAAATATGGACAAGCAGAAAAATGTACGATGCCATTGATTAATAACGATGGATACATCCGTTTGGTGAAGGCGAGACATCCTCTTATTTCAGTAGAACAGGCTGTTCCTAATACAATTGAATTTGGAAAGGATATTACTGCTATAGTAATCACTGGTCCAAATACGGGAGGAAAAACCGTTACATTGAAAACGGTTGGTCTTTGCACTTTAATGGCTCAAAGCGGGATACCAGTTCCAGCATTAGATGGGTCGGAGCTTGCGCTATTTGAGTCCGTGTTTGCTGACATTGGCGACGAGCAGTCTATTGAGCAAAGCCTAAGTACATTCTCCTCTCACATGGTCAACATTGTGGATATTCTAAAAAAATATAACGATAAATCATTAATCTTGTTTGATGAGCTTGGTGCAGGAACCGACCCTCAGGAGGGAGCAGCTCTAGCTATCTCAATTCTAGATGCGGTCCATGGAACTGGAGCCCGTGTCATGGCAACTACACACTATCCTGAGCTAAAAGCCTATGGCTACAACCGACCTGGTGTGGCCAATGCAAGTGTGGAATTTGATATTGAAACGCTTAGTCCGACTTATAAGCTATTAATCGGAGTACCTGGACGAAGCAATGCATTTGAAATTTCAGAGCGTTTAGGCTTGCCAAACCATATTATCTCACAGGCACAGACGTATACAGGAACTGACCGTGGAGAAGTAAACTCTATGATTGCTTCCCTAGAGGATAGTCGTAGACAAGCTGAGCGAGATGCAGAGGAAACCGAGGCTGAGTTAGAAAAGGCTAAGCATTTAAAGGATGATCTTGAGCAGAGACTTGCAGAATACGATGAGAAAAAAGAAAAACTAGAACAAAAAGCGAAAGACAAAGCTAGAAAAATAGTGGAAGAGGCAAGAAGAGAAGCGGACGAAATTATTAGCGAGCTACGAAAAATGCAATCTAATACACATAAACTTGTAAAGGAACATGAATTAATAGATGCTAAGAAACGTTTAGAAGAAGCCCTTCCGAACAATCCTGTATTGAAAAAACAGAAAAAAATAAATGAACGTGTGAAAGAATTACAGTCGGGCGACGAAGTAAAGGTGTTAAGCTTTGGCCAAAAAGGAACCTTACTAGAAAAAGTGTCTAAATCCGAATGGTCCGTACAAATTGGAATGCTCAAAATGAAGCTAGATGAATCAGACTTAGAATTTATAAAACCAGAAAAGCAGAAACAGAGCGTATCAGTGAATGCAGTAAGAGGTAGAGATGCACATGTGAAGCTTGAGTTGGATTTACGTGGAGAGCGCTACGAGGATGCTATTATTCGAACAGAAAAATATTTAGACGATGCGATATTGTCGAACTATCCGAGAGTTTCTATTATTCACGGAAAAGGAACAGGTGTCCTAAGACAGGCTATTCAGCAGTACTTGAAAAATCATTCGCGAGTAAAAAGCTATCGATTCGGTGAGGCTGGCGAAGGTGGACACGGCGTTACTGTCGTTGAATTGAAGTAATGTTGGAAGGAAGGAGAAACAGATGTCATTTAATCCGTATTCTCTTTCTTCCCCTTATTAGTAAAGTAGATATAACTCGTTGTTTTCTTTTTAACAAAAGCACGGGGAAATGGAAATTTATTCAGCTATATAAAAAATGAAACTTTCATTTTTATAAATCGTAAAGATAGAAAAGTTTGAAAGGGGCTATATCATGCTGCTAGGTAGTTTTTGGTCAAATCCATTAGTAGAATCTGCAGGTTATTTTAGTGTGGTTATATTATGTTTAATAGTTTCCATGGTTATGTTTGAGATCGTGACCAAATATAAAAACTGGCAGGAAATCAAAAATGGAAATGTCGCAGTGGCACTAGCCACGGGTGGGAAGATATTTGGTGTATGTAATATCTTTAAATATTCAATTGAAGAGCATAATACACTTTTTGAGATGATTGGTTGGGGACTATATGGATTCGCTCTTCTAATTATCGCGTATTGGTTATTTGAATTTTTTACTCCCGGCTTTAATGTGGATAAAGAAATAGAAAATGATAATCGATCCGTTGGATTTATTTCGTTAATTATTTCTGTAGGATTATCATTTGTTATTGGTGCGAGTATTTAATTAGGAGAGATAAAGATGGAGAAATTATCAAAGGTATTAATTGTAGTTGGAATATTTTTTCTAGCAATTGGCATAATATATATAGTAAAAAATTCATAGAGTTATTTAAGCTCCACAGGAAGCTGTAATAATGCGTTAGTAAATTCAATTGAATGAATTAACGAATTAGTACAGTCTCTTTTTTTATCTGTTTTAAGTTGATTTCACTAACGTTTATGTTTTGTCAGGCCTATTACCTTCTTTAGTTTGGATTGGAATGCAAAGTGACTACTACTTTTCTTTTTTTATGAATTGAATTGTCATTCATTTTTATCTATAATAAAAAATAGGAATATTCACTCTATTAAAATCATACAAAGGGGGCAAACAAATGATTGAAAAACCATGGCTTTCTCACTATCCGCCGGAAGTTCCACACACGCTTGACTATGAAACTATTCCTGTCCAAGAGTATCTTACGAGAGCGTACAAGAAATTTCCAGCGAAGATAGCCATACATTTCATGGGGAGAGATGTAACTTACAAAGAGCTTTACGAATCATCGATGAAGTTTGCGAATTATTTGCAGTCATTAGGCCTGCAAAGAGGGGACAGAGTAGCAATTATGCTGCCAAACTGTCCGCAAGGGGTTATAGGTTATTTTGGGACCTTATATGCAGGTGGTATTGTTGTACAAACAAATCCTCTGTACACTGAACGAGAAATCGCGTACCAGTTAAAGGATTCAGGAGCAAAAATCATTTTAGCTATGGACATTCTTTTTCCTAGAATTACTAAGGTAATTAAAGAAACAGATTTAGAAAATATCATCATCACAGGAATTAAGGACTACCTACCCTTTCCTAAAAATCTTATCTATCCATTTATACAGAAGAAGCAATATGGCTTTAGTGTAAAAGTTGAGCATCGAGGTATGAACCATCTATTTACTGAAATTATGAAGGTCGGTAAGACGAATACCATTGACTTAACATTCGATTTTGAAGAGGATCTAGCTTTACTTCAATACACTGGCGGTACTACTGGCTTCCCTAAAGGCGTTATGCTCACGCATAAGAATTTGATTTCAAACGTTTCTATGAGTAGAGCATGGTTGCATGAATGTCGTGAAGGAGAAGAGTCGATTTTAGGTATCCTACCTTTCTTTCATGTATATGGCATGACTACTGTAATGATTTTTTCTGTCATGCAATGCAATCGTATGATATTATTACCTAAGTTTGATGTGGAGACGGCACTAAAAACAATTGATAAACAAAAACCCACACTGTTTCCAGGCGCTCCAACTATGTACATCGGTATTTTAAATCACCCAGATGTTAAAAAGTATGACTTATCTTCTATCGTAGCTTGTTTAAGTGGTTCAGCAGCCCTACCAGCCGAGGTTCAAGAAAAGTTTGAAGAAATAACAGGTGGAAGACTAGTAGAAGGTTATGGTTTAACTGAAACATCTCCTGTTACACATGCAAATTTAATATACAGTGAGGACCGGGTAAAAGGCTCCATTGGTGTTCCTTGGCCAGATACAGAAGCTACCATTTTTGGACCAGAATCTACTGAGTCATTGCCACATGGAGAAATAGGTGAAATCGCTGTCAAAGGCCCACAGGTAATGAAAGGCTATTGGAATCGCAAAGAAGATACAGAAATGATGATGCGAGACGGATGGTTATTAACAGGTGATTTAGGGTACATGGATGAAAACGGTTTCTTTTATATTGTAGACCGCAAAAAAGACCTTATAATCGCTGGTGGATATAATATTTATCCGCGTGATGTAGAAGAAGTATTATACGAACATCCAGCTGTTCAAGAATGTGTAGTAGCTGGAGTACCAGATCCATATCGTGGAGAAACAGTAAAGGCATACATCGTATTAAAAGAGGGTATGACTGCAACAGAGGAAGACCTCAATACACATTGTCGCGATAACCTTGCTTCCTTTAAGGTTCCTAGAATTTATGAATTTAGAGATGAGCTTCCTAAAACTGCCATCGGGAAAATTTTAAGAAGAAACTTAATAGAGGAAGAAAGAGAAAAGTTGAAGAAGGTAGCGGTTGAGAGTTAATTGTTTATTGACAATATAAAAAATTGAATATAAAATAAAAATATGAATGAATCATCATTCATATTTTTATTTTTTGGTGGTGAATTCATTGAAGAAAGACAAACCTAAGTATAAACAAATTATTGACGCAGCAATCATCGTCATAGCTGAAAACGGATACCATCAATCTCAGGTTTCTAAAATAGCTAAACAAGCTGGTGTTGCAGATGGAACCATCTATTTATACTTTAAAAACAAGGAAGATATTTTAATATCGGTTTTTGAAGAAAAAATGGAAGTATTTGCGGATAACTTGAAAGAAATTTTGAAAGAGGACATCAGTGCCTCTGAAAAATTATATAAGATGATTGAAAATCATTTTAAGGTACTGGCAAGTAACAAGCATCTAGCAACTGTAACCCAACTGGAGCTCCGTCAATCCAATCTAGCCTTGCGTTTACGAATAAATGCTATCTTAAAAAATTATTTGACATTGCTCGACACCATCTTAAAAGAAGGTATAAAAAATGAGGAATTCGAAAATTCTGTAGATATTCGCTTAGCAAGACAAATGGTTTTTGGTACAATTGATGAGACGACTACTTCCTGGGTGATGAATGAGTATAAATATGACTTGGTCGGACTTACAGAGAAAGTACATCGTTTATTATTAAAAGGGATAACAACCTAAAAAGGGATGTGGGTAAATGGAGTTTTTGTCATGGAATGTCGAAAATCATGTAGCAACTGTTACTTTGAATCGTCCTCCTGCAAATGCACTAGCAAGGGGTGTTATTTTAGAAGTTAATAGCTTGTTAGACGAAGTGGAGCACGACGATAACGTTCGTGTGATCCTTCTAAAAGGAGAAGGACGATTTTTCTCAGCAGGGGCAGATATTAAGGAATTTACCACAGTGACTTCTGGAGAAGAGTTTTCAAAGCTAGCTTCTAGTGGACAAACTATATTTGAAAGAGTCGAAACATTCTCTAAACCAATTATTGCTGCCATTCATGGTGCAGCACTAGGTGGGGGATTGGAATTGGCAATGAGCTGTCATATTAGACTAGTTGCTGAAAATGCTAAGCTTGGATTGCCAGAGCTACAGTTGGGATTAATACCGGGCTTTGCCGGCACCCAACGTCTACCACGCTATGTTGGGTTTGCTAAAGCAGCAGAAATGCTTTTAACAAGCGATCCTATCAGTGGGAAGGATGCAGCTGTATACGGGCTAGCAAACCATGCTTACCCTGAGGAAGAATTGTTTGAAAAGGCTGGGGAGCTAGCAGCTAAAATTGCAAAGAAAAGCCCAGTTGCAGTAAAGGCAGCATTGGAAATGCTTCAATATGTGAAGCCTGCATCTTATCACGAGGGTGTAAAAGCAGAAGCGAATGCCTTCGGAACAGTTTTTGTTTCAGAGGATGCAAAAGAAGGTATTTCAGCATTTATCGAAAAAAGACAGCCTGACTTTAAAGGTAAATAACAATATGGGGAGGACTTCAACATGAATATTTATGTTCTAGTTAAACGCACGTTCGACACAGAGGAGAAAATTGTTGTAAGCGGAGGGAAAATTCAAGAGGATGGTGCAGAGTTCATCATCAACCCTTACGATGAGTATGCAATAGAGGAAGCAATCCAAGTACGCGACGCACATGGCGGAGAAGTAACGGTTATCACAATGGGCGGCGAGGATGCAGAAAAACAATTACGTACAGCTTTAGCGATGGGTGCTGATAAAGCAGTACTTATCAATACAGAAGACGACATAGAAGAAATGGACCAGTTCACAGCGGCTCATATTATATCCGAATACTTAAAAGACAAGGATGCAGATTTAATCTTAGCAGGTAACGTTGCGATCGATGGCGGTTCAGGTCAAGTTGGACCACGTGTTGCAGAGCTTTTAGGTATAAACTATGTAACTACGATTACAAACCTTGAAATCAATGGAACAACTGCTACAATCAAACGTGACGTTGAAGGAGATACAGAAATTTTAGAGGCATCATTACCTCTTTTAGTTACTGCACAGCAAGGTTTGAACGAACCACGCTACCCTTCTTTACCAGGTATTATGAAGGCGAAGAAAAAACCTTTAGAAGAACTAGAATTAGATGACCTTGATATTGACGAAGATGATGTAGAGGCTAAAACAGAAACAATCGAAATTTACTTACCTCCTAAAAAGGAAGCTGGAAAAGTATTAGAAGGAGATCTAGCTGATCAAGTGAAAGAGCTAGTGAGTCTTCTTCATACAGAAGCGAAAGTAGTATAACATTTAGTTTCTAGTAATCTATGAACATCTCGAAATTAAAGAGGGTTCGAATCATTTATAAAATGGGAGGAACAAATCATGTCTAAAAAAGTATTAGTTTTAGGGGAAGCACGTGAAGGTGCACTTCGTAACGTATCATATGAATCAATCGCTGCAGCAAAGCAAATTTCTGATGGTGGAGAAGTAGTAGCAGTATTATTGGGGGATGCAGTCCAAGACTTAGCTGTTGAGCTAGGGAAATATGGTGCAGACCGTGTTATTACGGTAGAACATCCACATTTAAAGCAATATACTTCTGATGGCTATGGTCAAGCATTTATGGCAGTAGTTGAACAAGAAAATCCAGAAGCTATTGTTTTTGGTCATACTGCTTTAGGAAAAGATTTATCACCAAAAATTGCTGGTAAATTACAAATCGGATTAGTTTCTGATGTAACAGCTATTGAAGGAGAAGGGGATGATGCAGTTTATATTCGTCCGATTTACTCTGGAAAAGCATTTGAAAAAGTGAAAGTAAAAGACGGAATCGATTTTATAACTGTTCGTCCTAATAACATTGCTCCACTTGCAAAAGACGATAGTAAATCTGTCGACGTTTCATCGTTATCAGTAGAAATTACAAACCTTCGTACTGTTATTAAAGAAGTGGTACGCAAATCTTCTGAAGGTGTTGACTTATCTGAAGCGAAGGTTGTTATTGCTGGAGGACGTGGAGTGAAGAGTGAGGAAGGCTTCGGACCATTGAAAGAGCTTGCTGACGTATTAGGTGGTGCAGTTGGAGCTTCTCGTGGAGCTTGTGACGCTGACTACTGTGATTATTCACTACAGATCGGTCAAACAGGAAAAGTGGTAACTCCAGATCTTTATATCGCTGTTGGTATTTCAGGGGCAATTCAGCATTTAGCAGGAATGTCTAACTCGAAAATCATTGTAGCAATTAACAAGGATCCAGAAGCAAACATTTTCAAGGTTGCTGATTATGGAATTGTTGGAGACTTGTTTGAAGTTCTTCCAATGCTTACAGAAGAATTCAAAAAGCTTAAAGTAAATGCATAAGAAAATACTCGGCTCCTATTGGGCCGAGTTTTTTATGGATATGGTTATATAGAAGTGTGTAAGCTAAATTGTAGATGTAGCTTTTTTTGTCTGCTATAATCAGTTTAGAGTTACTAAAGGAGGAATTATTTATGGCAATTGTACATGGAACAGATCAAACCTTCTCACAAGAAGTAGAAAAAGGATTAGTATTAGTAGATTTTTGGGCAACATGGTGCGGACCTTGTAAAATGATTGCTCCAGTTTTAGAAGAAATGGACGCTGAAATGAGCGATAAAGTTAAAATCGTAAAAGTAGACGTTGACGAGAACCAAGCAACTGCAAGTCAATTTGGAATCATGTCTATTCCAACATTAGTGTTATTCAAGGATGGTCAACCAGTAGATAAAGCGGTTGGTTTCCAACCAAAAGAAGCACTAGTTCAATTCGTTGAGAAAAACGCATAATAATAAAAACCGGGTCCTCTATGGTTCCCGGTTTTTTTAAACAGGTGATGAGATGAACGAACTTATACAACAAAAGTGTGCAATTTTGCCAGATCAACCAGGCTGTTATTTGATGAAGGATCGACAAGGCGTCATTATATATGTAGGTAAAGCAAAGATATTAAAAAATCGTGTACGATCTTATTTTACGGGATCACATGACGGAAAAACTCAAAGATTAGTACAAGAAATAGTCGACTTCGAATATATCGTTACATCATCCGAGTTAGAGGCACTAATTCTAGAACTCCATCTCATTAAAAAGCATGACCCAAAATACAATGTCATGCTTAAGGATGATAAAACGTATCCATATATAAAAATTACTGCAGAAAAGAATCCTAAGCTCATCATTACGAGACAAGTAAAAAAGGATAAGGGTAAATATTTTGGACCATATCCAAATTCTCATTCTGCTCATGAAACAAAAAAATTACTGGATAGATTATATCCATTAAGAAAGTGTCAAAAGCTACCTAGCCAAGTTTGCTTGTATTACCATATCGGACAATGCCTTGCCCCTTGCGTAAAAGAAATTGAAGAGGAAACATACACCGAAATTATTCATGGAATCTCTAGTTTTTTAAACGGTGGCCATGCAGCGGTCAAGAAAGAGCTAACTGAAAAAATGAATGCAGCAGCAGAACAGCTGGAGTTTGAACGTGCAAAAGAGTACCGCGATCAAATAGCACATATTGATCAAGTGATGGAAAAACAAAAAATGACGATGAATGATTTCACAAATCGTGATATTTTCGGATACACAGTAGATAAGGGATGGATGTGTGTCCAAGTGTTTTTTGTACGTCAAGGAAAGTTGATAGAAAGAGATGTTTCTCTTTTCCCAATTTACCGTGACCCGGAGGAAGAATTTCTTACCTTTTTAGGTCAGTTCTACTCCAAACCAGAGCATATTAAACCAAAGGAAATATTTGTACCTAATACGACTGATTTAGAGTTAGCCTCTGAGTTGTTGGAAATGAAGGTTATTATTCCTCAAAAGGGTTCCAAAAAGAACCTAGTGGATTTAGCGCAAAAAAATGCTGCGATAGCTTTGAAAGAAAAGTTCCACTTGATTGAACGACAAGAGGAACGAACTGTAGGGGCATTAGAAGAACTAGGTAGTCTTATGGGAATTGCTATGCCAAGCAGAATTGAGGCCTTTGATAATTCTCATATTCACGGTACCGATGCGGTTTCTGCCATGGTTGTATTCGTTGATGGCAGAGCATACAAAAAAGACTATCGGAAGTATAAAACGAAAACTGCAGCAAAGCATGATGACTATGGCGCGATGCGTGAGGTCGTTCGTAGACGTTACACTCGTGTGCTAAAAGAGAGATTGCCTCTACCTGATTTAATCATTATTGATGGAGGTAAAGGACAAATAGAAGCAGCGAGAGAAATTATAGAGGATGAACTTGGCTTAGATATTCCAATTGCAGGACTAGCAAAAGATGCCAAACATCAAACATCCTCCTTGTTATATGGTGACCCATTAGCGATTATCCCGATGAAAAGAACAAGTGAAGCATTCTATCTTCTTCAAAGAATTCAAGATGAGGTCCATCGATTTGCAATTACTTTCCATCGACAACAGAGAGGGAAACATACAATTGCCTCCTCGTTAGATGGAATTGAAGGAATAGGTCCAAAACGGAAGAAAATGCTTCTTAAGCATTTTGGCTCCCTCAAACGAATGCAAGCTGCATCACGAGAAGAACTAATAGAATCTGGACTCCCTAGTAAATTAGCCGATAATCTAATGGCTCATTTTCAGAAAAATTTATTGTCTTCTGAATAATCTTATGTTATCTTTAAAACAATTTAATATTCACTATTCAAACAGTGAAGGTAGAGGTGCGAATTGCAAGAGTACTAATCGTGAGGATGAAAGATCCTACGACCGATTAAGAAAGGGTTGTTCGCCGAAACATAGAAAAGCTTTTCCTTTCCTATGTTGGTTCTGTATTTAAGAGATGCAGGACTGTCAGAATATATATATTCTGGAGGGCTATCTCACATGGGCAATCATTGTTGACCGTGTATGAGAAGAGTTAGCTTTCCGCAAATATGTGGAAAGCTTTTTTTATTGTTTAGGAAATTATAAGATTATGAACCTGTGGATAAGTTGATGTCTAGCGCAAGCAGCCTTGCCCCTCAGGGCAGGGATAGGCGCTTGCGCTTTTCTTGTTGTCCGCTCAAGGAGATAAAGGGGAGATAGGTTAATGAGTAAAATTGTGATGAAATTTGGTGGAACCTCTGTAGGCTCCATAGAGTTAATTGGTAACGTAGCAAAAAGGGTACAACTAGAAAAGGAGAAAGGACATGATATCGTCGTAGTTGTATCTGCAATGGGAAAAACAACAGATGACTTAGCGGAAATGGCTAGTAAAATCACTAACAATCCAACAAAAAGAGAAATGGATATGTTGCTTGCTACAGGAGAACAAGTCACTATGTCCTTACTAGCTATTCAGTTAAATGCACTTGGAGTAGAGACGCTCTCTTTAACAGGTTGGCAAGCAGGGATAGTTACGGATGAAGTACATAGAAATTCAAAAATTAAGCAATTGGATGGCCAGAAGATAAATGAGCATTTAATCGCTAATCGAGTAGTAATTGTGGCCGGCTTTCAAGGTATGTCGGAATTAGGGGAGATTACTACTTTAGGGAGAGGAGGGTCAGACACTACAGCCGTCGCCATAGCTGCAGCTATCGGAGCAGACATTTGTGATATTTATACGGATGTAGATGGTGTTTATACGTCAGATCCACGCTACGTATCTCATGCAAGAAAACTAGAACAGCTAGAATATGATGAGATGCTGGAGTTAGCTCATTTAGGAGCTGGAGTGCTGCACCCAAGAGCAGTGGAATTCGCAAAAAACTATAAGATTCCATTACGAGTACGTTCAAGCTATGAAGAAACGGAAGGAACCATTTTAAAGGAGGAAGTAGATGTGGAGAATAATTTAGTAGTACGAGGGGTAGCTTTTGAATCAGATATAGTACGTTTAACGATTGAGTATACAGTGCCTTTTAATGGTTCACTCGCTTCCATATTTACTACCCTTGCCAATAACCATATTGATGTAGATATTATTGTTCAGTCGATTGTCGAAGGAATGAAGCCTACCGTTTCCTTTTCTATAAAAAAAGAATCTCTTTCGGAAGCAATTCACGTTTTAGAGAAAACGAAACAGAATCTAGGTTTTACCTTTGCGGATTTTGAGGTGGGTTTAGCTAAGGTATCTATTGTAGGTTCAGGGATGGTATCTAATCCTGGTGTCGCTGCACAAATGTTCGACCGATTAAGCAAGGAAAACATACCAGTTAAAATGGTTAGTACCTCAGAAATAAAGGTTTCAGTTGTAGTGCCTCAAGGCAATATGATTCAAGCAGCGAATGCACTCCATGATGAATTTGATTTGGCTATAAATTAAGTAATAATTATAGGCTATGTTAAAGGGCAGGGTTGATTTATGATACTAAGAAATCTTAAATCAGAGAGTAGAATTGATTTTTCGCCCCAGCCTGACGCTTTCCTCGGGGTAAGCGATAAGCCACCACCCACAGCAATCGCGCGTGGTTGTGATGGCTTATCTGTCTCACTCATCCCGTAGGAATCGCCGTCTGGTGCTTCAATGAATTAATGGGAACAGCTTTAATGCATGGATAAGTGCTTATAAATTTACTCGCATAAACAAAGCTTAAAACTGTCACCAACCCCAATTTCACAATCTATTTATGTTCTTAATAGCCATTTGAAAGTTCCTTTGTTTATGTTTAAAGTCACTATTAAAAGAATTGTTAGTCAAAATCAACCAATAACTTTAACAAAGCTTTATTAAAAAAAGAGAGGAAGATGGAAATTGCTCCATCCTCCTCTTTATGTATCTTTAGCGTTTACTTTTTAAGTCCCATTTAATATGGAAGGTGACCAACCCAGTTTTTTTTACAAACTCATCATAGCATTCAGTTTCATAGCCATCTATTTTTTGCTTCTGCTCTGCAAGAAAGCCAGCCTCTAATCGGTGACATCTATTAATTCCACTTTGAGGAAGATTGTATGTTTCTAGCGTGTAATAGGCCGAATCTTTTGATGTTTTATCTAACTCAAGCCTTCCCCAGCCAGCCTCTTGGAAGAAAGAGATGGCTTCTTCCATTGAATAGAGTGGAAACTTTCGTGCAAGGTCCTTACCTGCCCAGTACAATATTTCTTTTTCATGTTTTCCGAGAATAGAAGTGAGCACGTGATCTCTTATTATTTCATATCCAAAGGAAGTTACATGTGAATGTTCTCTTTCATTCAAACAGCAACCCTTCTTTCCAAAGATAAATAAAAACTATAATCTATTCTAGCATAAAATATTTTCACTGGGAGAGAATACTTTGTGAAAAAATAAACTAATCATTATATAGGTGAGTGTCAGAAAGATGAACAAAATCAGGAAACATACCTTGACGCTCTAAAATGTTGAGAGTACAATGGATATGTCATAAATTCGTAACAAGAAGGTGTGAACATGTGATGATTTATTATTCTATTACAATAGTTTAATCATCGCTAATTGGAAATTTGAGGGGGGTTACTGTTTTGTCGAAAGATCGCGAATTTTTCATGCGTCGATTACATTCTTTACTTGGTATTATTCCAGTTGGATTATTTCTGGCGCAACATTTAGTAGTAAACCATTTTGCTACAAGAGGTGAAGAAGCCTTTAACACGGCATCACATTTCATGGAGAGTCTACCTTTTAGACTAATGCTGGAAGTGTTTGTAATTTATATTCCTTTGTTGTTCCATGCATTCTATGGTATCTATATTGCATTTACTGTTAAGTACAATCCTAACAGATACGGTACTCTAAGAAACTGGTTGTTTATTTTACAACGTTTTACTGGAATATTCCTTGTTGTGTTTATCGCATGGCATGTATTTGAAACACGTTTCCAAGCTGCAATTGGAGCTAAGGAAGTTAACTTTAACATGATGAATGAAATTTTATCAAACCCATGGATGTTAGCTTTTTATATTGTAGGTGTAATTTCTGCAACCTTCCATTTAGCTAACGGTATCTGGTCATTCCTTGTAAGCTGGGGAATCACTCAATCACCAAAATCTCAAAGAATTTCAACTTATGTAACATTAGTAATCTTCTTAGCGTTATCTGTAGTTGGTGTACAAGCACTTTTAGCATTCGTATAAGACCCTTCTACACCTAAGCTACTATAAATTTAAGGAGTGAAATAGCATGGCAAAAAATAAACTTATTGTTGTCGGCGGTGGATTAGCCGGATTAATGGCAACAATGAAAGCTGCCGAAGAAGGCACACAAGTAGATCTATTCTCATTAGTTCCTGTTAAACGCTCACACTCTGTATGTGCACAAGGCGGTATTAACGGGGCTGTAAATACAAAAGGTGAAGGGGATTCACCTGCAGTTCATTTAGATGATACTGTTTATGGTGGAGACTTTTTAGCAAACCAACCTCCTGTTAAGGCAATGGCAGACGCTGCTCCAGGAATCATTCATTTGTTTGACCGTATGGGAGTTATGTTCAACCGTACACCAGAAGGTCTATTAGATTTCCGTCGTTTCGGAGGAACTTTAATGCACCGTACAGCATTTGCTGGTGCAACAACTGGTCAACAGCTACTTTATGCGCTTGACGAACAAGTTCGTCGCTTTGAAGTAGAAGGTCTAGTAACAAAATACGAAGGATGGGAATTCCTAGGTATTATTAAAGACAATGAAGGAACTTGTCGCGGTATTAAAGCGCAAAACCTTAACTCATCAGAAATCCGTGCTTTCCGTGGAGACGCTGTAATCATGGCTACTGGTGGTCCTGGGATCATTTTTGGTAAAACAACTAACTCTATTATTAATACAGGATCTGCTGCAAGTATCGTTTATCAACAAGGCGCTTACTATGCAAACGGAGAATTCATCCAAATTCACCCAACGGCAATTCCTGGAGATGACAAGCTTCGTCTGATGTCAGAATCAGCTCGTGGTGAGGGTGGTCGTATTTGGACGTACAAAGACGGTAAACCTTGGTATTTCCTAGAAGAAAAGTATCCTGCTTACGGTAACCTAGTACCACGTGATATCGCGACTCGTGAAATCTTTGACGTTTGCGTTAATCAAAAATTAGGTATTAACGGCGAAAACATGGTATATCTAGATCTTTCTCATAAAGATCCACATGAATTAGACGTAAAACTTGGTGGAATCATTGAAATCTACGAGAAATTTACTGGGGACGACCCTCGTAAAGTTCCTATGAAAATTTTCCCTGCTGTTCATTATTCAATGGGTGGATTATGGGTAGATTATGATCAAATGACGAACATCCCTGGTCTATTTGCTGCTGGCGAATGTGACTATTCTCAACATGGAGCTAACCGTTTAGGAGCTAACTCATTACTTTCAGCTGTATTTGGTGGAAGCGTGGCTGGTCCTAATGCTGTTAAATACATGAAAGGGCTTTCCACTCATGCAGAAGACTTAGATGATTCTATTTATGAAAATGAAGTGAAGCTTGAGCAAGAGAAATGGGAGCAAACACTAGCTATGAAAGGTACAGAAAACGCTTACCTTTTACATAAAGAGCTAGGTGAGTGGATGACTGATAACGTAACAGTAGTTCGCTACAACGACAAGCTAGAGGAAACTGACAGAAAAATTCAAGAGTTAATGGAAAGATACGAAAACATTAACATGGATGATACGCAACGCTGGTCAAACCAAGGCGCATCATTTACTCGTCAATTGAAAAATATGTTATACTTAGCACGTGTTATCACGTTAGGAGCACTTCAACGTAATGAAAGCCGTGGAGCACATTACAAACCTGATTTCCCAGAACGTAATGACGAAGAATTCATGAAAACTACTATGGCTAAGTTTGATCCAGCTACAGGGGCTCCAATTATTCATTATGAAGATATTGATATATCTCTTGTTGCTCCTCGTAAACGTGATTACTCATCATCGAAAGGAGCAAAATAATCATGGTGACGGCAACAGAAACCAAAAAGGTTCAAATAGAAATTTACCGTCAAGATACTCCTGAATCCAAACCCTATTGGGAAAAATTCGAAGTAAATTGGCGTCCAAATATGAATGTAATTTCTGCATTAATGGAAATTCGTCAAAGACCAGTTAACACAGATGGTAAAGCTACTACTCCTGTAACATGGGACATGAACTGCTTAGAGGAAGTATGTGGTGCATGTTCAATGGTTATTAATGGTCGTCCACGTCAATCTTGTTCAACACTTATTGATCAATTGACTCAACCGATTACATTAGCACCTATGAGCACTTTCCCTGTCGTACGTGACCTTCAAGTAGATAGAAGCCGTATGTTTGACGCTTTGAAAAAAGTTAAAGCATGGGTTCCAATTGATGGTTCTTATGACCTTGGAGAAGGTCCACGTATGCCAGAGCGTAAACGTCAATGGGCTTATGAATTGTCTAAATGTATGACTTGTGGTGTATGTTTAGAGGCTTGTCCAAACGTAAATGATAATGCTTCATTTATCGGACCAGCTCCGCTTTCACAAGTTCGTTTGTTCAATGCGCATCCAACTGGAGCTATGAATAAAGACGAGCGTTTAAATGCGATCATGGGAGATGGAGGCCTTGCAAACTGTGGTAACGCACAAAACTGTGTAGTTGCATGTCCAAAAGGTATTCCACTTACAACTTCTATCGCTGCATTAAACCGTGATACTACAGTTCAAATGTTTAGAAACTTCTTCGGAAGCGACAACATGGTAGACTAATAAATATGTTAAAGCTCAGAATGCAAATTCTGAGCTTTTTTTTATTGTTTAGGAAATTACAAAATACTGAACCTGTGGATAAATTGATGTCTAGCTCCACCGCCTTGCCCCTCGGGGTCAAATGGATAAAAGCTCCGGTGGCTGAGGAACTGCCTCCTCGCTTTTCCCCATTTGCCTGTCGGGGCAGTGACAGGCGGTGCGCTTTTCTGGATGTCTAGCTCCACCGCCTTGCCCCTCGGGGTCAAATGGATAAAAGCTCCGGTGGCTGAGGAACTGCCTCCTCGCTTTTCCCCATTTGCCTGTCGGGGCAGTGACAGGCGCTTGCGCTTTTCTGGATGTCTAGCTCCACTGCCTTGCCCCTCGGGGTCAAATGGATAAAAGCTCCGGTGGCTGAGGAACTGCCTCCTCGCTTTTCTCCATTTGCCTGTCGGGGCAGTGACAGGCGCTTGCGCTTTTCTGGATGTCTAGCTCCACCGCCTTGCCCCTCGGGGTCAAATGGATAAAAGCTCCGGTGGCGAAGTACTGCCTCCTCACATTTCTCCATTTGCCTGTCGGGGCAGTGACAGGCGCTTGCGCTTTTCTGGATGTCTAGCTCCACCGCCTTGCCCCTCGGGGTCAAATGGATAAAAGCTCCGGTGGCTGAGGAACTGCCTCCTCGCTTTTCTCCATTTGCCTGTCGGGGCAGAGATAGGCGCTTGCGCTTTTCTTGTTGGAAAGTTCCCGGCGATGTTTAAGGCTTTTTTCAAGTATGGTCCGTTCGTCAAAATACGACAAAGAAACCGGATGAAATGTGTATTCCTTTCACTAATAATTTGTTAGATGGATTTTTAATTTTCTGATATAATAAATGAATGATTATTCATTTTTAAATGAATATCTATTCTAAATATAAAGGGGATTATTATATGAGAGCAGGATACATAGAAGACTTAGAAGCGTGGGAAAAGGGATTTTCTTTTTATACGGAGGTCAGTGTGCGTTTTTCAGAAACAGATATGTATGGGCACTTAAACAATACCGTACCATTCACTTACTTTGAATATGCTCGTATTGAATACTTTAAAAAGGTTATGCTTATGAATGATTGGCTTAATCCTAAAGGAGAAAAGATACCAGTAGTTGCTGATCTACAATGTGATTATCAGAAACAGGTATTTTTTGATGAGAAGCTCCACATTTATGTAAAAGCCAATTCAGTTGGTAGTTCTTCGGTTGATATCCATTACATGGCAAAGAATACAAAAGGAGATATAGTGTTTACTGGAAGAGGCAGTATCGTACAAATTGATAAGAAAACGGGAAAATCTGCAAAATGGACCGAACAAGAAAAAGAAGTTTTTCAAAAGAGTATTTACTAGCCGTCACCTACCATCCCTTTGCTACATACGTTAGTAGGAGAGTGGATAGGGGGCTATGGCATTGTACGATGGTAATCAGCAAAGATCAATTTTGACGAGCAGAGAGCGTCAAATATTTCAATTATTAGTAGAAGACAATTCTACAAAAGACATTTCAATTCAGCTGTCTATTAGTGAAAAAACAGTTCGAAACCATATATCTAACACGATACAAAAATTAGGCGTATCTGGTAGATCTCAAGCAATTGTTGAACTATTAAGACTAGGCGAATTATCATTGAATTGATTTGAATCCTTGCCATTTTCCTCAGAACAAGTCACAATAATAAGAGGACGTATTGTTTTGAGGAGTGAGATTCATGGCAGAAGAAAAGAACCAAGTGGAACTTAACCACGAAGATGTTGCTTTTTTAGAAAAAGAACTTCGGCATATTTCAGGGATTATCAAACAAAGAGGGCGACAAATCTTAAATTCTTATACGATAACGCCTCCCCAGTTTGTAGCTCTTCAGTGGCTTTTCGAGATTGGAGACATGACAATCGGGGATTTATCTAATAAAATGTATTTAGCTTTTAGTACCACTACGGACTTAATTGACCGGATGGAAAGAAGTGAACTAGTACAGCGAGTAAGAGACGAGCAAGATCGTCGAGTTGTACGAATACATTTATTAAAAGAAGGCGAGCGTATCATCGAAGAGGTAATTGACAAACGACAGCAATACTTAAAAGATGTGCTGAAACAGTTTGACCAAGATGAAGCACAAACATTATCAACTTTATTAGCAAAATTACATCTTGAGATGAAAAAGAACTGAGGAATTGACGTGAAAGCCCCAATCGGTGTGATAGACTCTGGTGTGGGAGGTTTGACAGTTGCAAAAGAAATTATGCATCTACTCCCAAACGAAGAAATTATTTATATTGGTGATACAGCTAGATGTCCTTATGGACCTAGAACTAGTGAAGAAGTTCGTAAATTTACATGGCAAATGGCAATTGCCTTGTCTAAAATGAAAATTAAAATGCTTGTAATAGCATGTAATACTGCGACAGCAGTAGCTCTAAACTCCTTGAGTAAGAAAATGCCTTTCCCAGTGATAGGTGTTATTTTCCCGGGAGCAAGAGCGGCTATTAAAGCAACGAAAAAAAATGAAATTGTAGTGTTAGGTACAAGCGGTACAATTAAAAGTGGGGCTTATGAAAAAGCGATTGCAGCTCTGAATACTTCTAGTAAAATCATTCCGCTTGCATGCCCTACTTTTGTTCCAATTGTTGAGAGTAATGAATATGAGGGTGACTTTGCGAGAAAAATGGTTTTTGAAGCCTTGCAACCCTTAAAATCAGAGCATTTTGATACGGTTATCCTTGGTTGCACACATTACCCATTATTGCAAAAGCATATTGAGGATGCAGTTGGTGAACATGTAAATGTACTATCATCAGCTGAGGAAACCGCCCAGGATGTATTGGAGTACTTAGATTATCATCATTTACGCAATCCGACCGAGATAGAGAAAGAACCTATTTTCTATACGACCGGTTCGGTGCCAATCTTTAAAACAATTGTCGAAAAATGGTTAAACTTGTCGAATGCAGATATACGGACAATTTCATTTCATTAACCCTGTTAAGAGAATCCTCGAATAGCGGGGTTTTCTTCTGTTCAGGTACATAAAAAGGAGAAATATATGATTAGATTTGATGGAAGAGAAACAAAGCAATTGCGAAAGGTAACAATCGAGACAGATTATTTAATGCACCCAGAAGGATCTGTATTAATCACGGTAGGTAATACCAAAGTTATTTGTAATGCAACAATTGAAGATCGAGTGCCTCCTTTTTTAAGAGGACAAGGTAAGGGTTGGATTACAGCTGAATATTCTATGCTTCCACGCGCCACAGAATCACGTACACAGCGTGAGTCGTCTAAAGGGAAGGTTACTGGTCGTACGATGGAAATACAGCGTCTAATAGGACGAGCTTTGCGATCGGTAGTAGACCTCGAAGTAATAGGGGAAAAAACAATTTGGATTGACTGCGATGTCATTCAGGCCGATGGGGGAACAAGAACTGCTAGTATAACTGGGGCGTTTGTTGCATTAACCATTGCACTAGGAAAACTGTATGAGCAAAAGCAGCTTCCTAAATTTCCTGTAATTCAATACCTAGCTGCTACTAGTGTAGGGATAGTTGATGAAATTGGAGTAGTGTTAGATTTAAATTACGTAGAGGATTCTTCCGCAACTGTGGATATGAATATAGTACAAACTAGCAGTGGTGAGTACGTTGAGCTTCAAGGTACGGGCGAAGAAGCAACTTTCTCAAAAAGTGAACTATTGGAGCTTCTAGAGTATGGTGAAGCTGGAATCCAGCAGTTAATGGATATCCAACGAGCTGCATTAGGAGATTTAGCTTCTAAAATTGATGAGAAAGGATGATTTGATCATGAAACAAATAATTATTGCAACTAAAAATAAGGGGAAAGCAAAGGATTTTGAAGCATTATTTAATCCCCTTGGATACGAAGTGCTAACCCTACATGACGTAGCAAAAGAAATGGATGTTGAAGAAACAGGTATAACCTTTGAAGAAAATGCCTTGTTAAAGGCGACTGCGTTAGCTGAACATTTACAATCGATCGTAATTGCGGATGACAGCGGCCTTGAAGTGGATGCCTTAGGCGGTCGTCCTGGTGTCTATTCTGCGCGTTATGCGGGAGAAGAGAAGAGTGATGAGGCAAACATCACCAAACTGTTAGAAGAGCTTAAAAACGTAAAAGA
This sequence comes from Psychrobacillus sp. MER TA 171, assembly GCF_023713305.1. Classification (NCBI taxonomy): domain Bacteria; kingdom Bacillati; phylum Bacillota; class Bacilli; order Caryophanales; family Bacillaceae; genus Psychrobacillus; species Psychrobacillus sp. MER TA 171. Next base: position 93,783 of record NZ_JAMAWN010000005.1, read on the forward strand.
ATCCGAAAGAAGTGCCCGCTTCGTTTGTGTGATTGCAGTTGCATCTCCAACCATGGAGCCATTCACAGTCAGAGGAACATGCGAAGGCGTTATTGCTCAAGAAAGAAAAGGGAATAACGGTTTTGGTTATGACCCAGTCTTCTTTGTTCCGTCCGAGAATAAAATGATGGCCGAATTATCTGCAGAAGAAAAAGGGGCTATTTCTCACCGTGGAAATGCTATTAAGCAATTAAAGTCAAAATTACCTGATTTACTATAAAGGTGGTGGCTGTTCGATGAAGCTTTTAGTCATGAGTGATACTCATTCGGATATAGCTACAATGGAAGAAGTTATACGTTTTCGATCCAAGGAAGTAGATGCGATTATTCACTGTGGGGATAGTGAGTTAGAGGCTTCCTTTTTTGAGGACAAACCTGTTTCCATTGTTAAAGGGAATTGTGATTATGATCTTGGATTTCCAGAGGAAAAAATTATTTCGTTGGAAGACCAAACCATTTTAATCGTTCATGGCCATCGTCATCAAGTCAAATCCACGATATTGCCTCTCAATTATAGGGCGCAGGAAGTAGGAGCGACGATTGTCTGCTTTGGCCATTCACATTTACTTGGTGCAGAGCTTCAAAACGGCATCTTGTTTGTGAACCCAGGAAGTCTTCATCAGCCAAGGGGACGTAAGGAAAAGAGCTATTCAATTATTGAAAAACAAAAAGATAGTTGGCAAGTTCTATTCTTCTCCTCTGACCATAAACTGTTAGAAGAAGTCACTTTCAATTTTTCGTAAAAGTACTGTTGACATTCATTTGTTATCATTATATAATAAATCTTGTCTTTCCTATCTGTGTGGTGGGGGAGTACTTGGTCTCAGTAGCTCAGCTGGATAGAGCAACGCCCTTCTAAGGCGTCGGTCGGGAGTTCGAATCTCTCCTGGGACGTAATAAGGTTCAGAAGAATAAATTTGAACCAACTAAAAAGCATTTCAAGTCCTTTGTCGAAAAGGGTTTGAGGTGCTTTTTTGTTTTTTGCTGAACCTAGAGTAATGTTGATCCACCAATTATTGAGAAGATCTCTAATATATTCTCTATAAGCTGAAGGAGCCTTACTTTCAACCTAAGCTGCTTATAATTCAATGAAGCATTTAAACTAATTCCATAATAAATGGGCCTAAGAATATCGGTTTTTGAAAGAATACGCATAAAAGACATTGCCAAATGCCATAACAATTAGAGGCTATATAATAAATCAGCATAAACACTCTACATAAAATTGCTATCAATTGTTGTAGTAAATGCCCTCTAAATATCGCTTAACCTTTTTTTACTATAATGATCTTGGGTATACGAATAGGAAAAAGGAGCACAGCTATAGTCGATTAGAATATTGCCAAACGTATAAAATATACAAGCAAGAATCAAAAGCCAAGCCATAGAAATATGGCCATGAACGATAAAAAAATACTCCTACGAGCAAGGTGGCTGTACATAATAGATAATCTGTGAGTAGCGGTATGCATAGATATATTATCTTTATAGTCATAAAAATTTAAATGCTATTACCATTATTTTCATAGAGCTAATAATTTCACTCTTATATAATATTCTAGTATAATAAAAAACAATATATTATTTTAAGATAGTTTATTTTTATGCACAGTAATAAGGGGGGGTATAAAGAAATGAAAAAGAAAAATCGTATAAGAATTGGGCTAGCTTGGCAAATCTTAATCGGCTTGATATTAGGTATTATTGTTGGAGGTATATTTTATGGAAATGATATTATTTTAAAATACCTTTCTCCATTCGGTACAATTTTCATGAATATGATTAAAATGATTGTAGTCCCAATTATTATTTCGACATTAATTGTTGGTGTAGCCGGTCAAGGTTCTTTAAAACAGGTTGGAAAACTTGGTGTTAAAACACTTGTTTATTTTGAAATCATTACAACGGTTGCCATTATTCTAGGTATATTATTAGCTGATATAACGCAGTTTGGTAGCGGTGTCGATATGAATGAGTTAACAAAAGGAGATATTTCTTCGTATGTGGAAACAACAGAAGAAATGTCTAAAGAAGATCATAGCATAATGGATACAATTGTAAATATTGTACCGACAAACATTGTCTCCTCAATGGCAGCAGGGGACATGTTGCCAATCATCTTCTTTTCCGTACTGTTTGGTCTAGGGGTTGCAGCTATTGGTGATAAAGGCAAACCGGTATTAGCATTAGCACATGGTGTAGCTGACGCGATGTTCTGGGTAACGAATTTAATTATGAAATTTGCGCCAATTGGTGTTTTTGCATTAATCGCAACGACTGTTTCCACATTCGGGTTATCTTCTTTAATTCCATTAGGGAAACTAATGATTTTAGTTTATTTTGCGATGATTTTCTTTATTGTAGTTGTATTGGGCATAACGGCTAAAATTGTTGGGTTAAGCATATTCCGCATTATTAAAATGATTAAAGACGAGCTCATATTAGGATTTTCCACTGCAAGCTCGGAAACTGTATTGCCGCGTATTATGCTGAAAACAGAAAAAGCAGGTGTACCAAAAGATATTGGGTCATTTGTTATTCCAACAGGTTATTCGTTTAATTTAGATGGCTCTACTTTATACCAAGCAATTGCAGCATTATTCATTGCACAAATGTACAATATTGATTTGTCTTTATCAAATCAAATTATTTTAGTTTTAACGTTAATGGTCACATCGAAAGGCATAGCAGGTGTGCCGGGAGTATCGTTTGTCGTGCTTCTTTCAACACTTGGTGCAGTAGGTATTCCTTTAGAAGGGCTAGCTTTCATTCTTGGAATTGATCGTCTATTAGATATGATGCGTACAGTTGTTAACATATGTGGTAATACATTAGCAGCATTAGTCATGGCGAAATGGGAAGGCCGTCTTGACATGGACAAGTATAATAACTACTTTAATAACGAAACAGTTGATGCTTCAGTTAAAGAGGATTAATTGTATAAAAGTAAACAGATGTATCAAGGTTTAGAAAGTTGGTACCGTGGTAGAAAAGCGCTTAAAATCCTTTAACGTTGGGGGTCTTAGGCGCTTTTCTTTTTTTGAGAAGTCGTTAAATACAAGAAATTATTATCTTTTTGCTTCTTTGCCTGTAATCCACTGCTTTAATGGCATCTGTTTTTCTGGTAGCAAAACATACAGATTTCATTACTTAAAATTGACAGGATGTATACATTCGTATACAATTTTATGTATACGAATGTATACATTAGGGGGATGAAAAATGAAAAATGATTCCCATAGAGAAAGATTCACGGATCACTGTGAAGACCGAAATGGTCCTTGTAGAGGTAGTGGAAAAAGACGTGGAGCAAAAACGTTTCGTCGGGGAAGAGCTTTGGCCTTCTATGAGATAATGCAAACTAAATCTAATTCTCTAAAAAGACAGCTCGCTACTCCAGAGCTACAATCCGTGAACTCAGTGTTAGTGGGGGAGCTAAAGGCTGTAGAAATGTTAATGGATGAATTTGCCCAGTTATTTGAATTAGTAGAAGTTGACGAAAAAGATCAACAGAATGAAGTGGAAGAATCAGGACAGTAATAAGAAAGATATTACATATATTCGTAATAATTTGGAGGGATGACAATGTTCGTACAAATTCGCAAATGGACAGTAACAGAAGGAAACTCAGATAAGGTACTAGAACGCTTTAAGAAAAAACCAGATCAAGGACCATCTTTAATTGAACAAAGAGAAGGTTTTATCGGACGTGAACTTTTAGTGAAAAACGTTCGCCGTGGTGAAGAAGAAGTAGTAATGATCGTTCGCTGGGAATCAGAAGAGGCATGGAAAGCATGGGAAAAGAGCCCTGAACATATCGCTGGTCACAAAAATAAAATTAAAGAACACGGTGGAAAACCACCGAAGCCTGAATATGTAATTTCCATGGAGCACGGAAACTATTCAGTAGTTGAATAAGTATTTTGCAAAAGAGTGAGCTATTAATATAGCTTGCTCTTTTTGTTTTAGAAGAATCCCTACCCCGAGGAAAGCGTCCGGCTAGGGCGAAAAATCAATTTACTCTCTGATTTAAATTTCTTTGCATCATAAATCAACCTACCCTTTAACATAGCTAATATAGTTGCTTAAGAATAGTTCTCAAATTTATATCTATTTTACCTTATAAACACTTTAAAAGTTGTCAAAACTAGAAAGTATTATAAAACGTTAGAAGGTATGAATTTGAAAAGAGTCGGTCCGATAAGTATTTTACATATTGTTGCTTTATCCATGACGATGATTGGATTAAAAAATCATGTCACTATTCTACCACCTATTTTAGAGGTTGGGGGTAGAGATGGATGGATGTCTGTCATACTGGCTGCAGTTATCATGTGCTTCTGGATTTTTATACTTGTTTATATTTATAAGCAAGCGAAACAAAGGCCATTGATGGAGTGGCTTCAGGAGGCAACAGGTCCCAAAACTAGTACAATCTTTCGTTACGTAGTAGGGATCTATCTGTTCGTATTGGCAGCCTTTACCATGCGTGAAGCGATGCAGTGGGTGAAAACCACCTTCTTGCCTACGACCTCCATCATCGTCTTATTAATAATTTATATTGTTTTGTGCATCCTATTAGCAACTAGTAATATCCAAACTATTGCAATAGTAAATGTAATGGTCTTGTTTGGTGTTTTAGTTTTAGGATTTTTTGTTGCCTTTGTGAACATACAGGTGAAGGATTATTCATTGATCCGACCTTTTTTAGAGCATGGCTGGGAGCCTGTGCTAAAAGCCAGTATATTTCCTGCCGCAGGTTATATCGAGCTAATACTACTTCTCTTTTTACAGCAACATATTAAAGACAAAATGAGATGGTACCATTTTGCAATCATCCTGTTCTTGTTAATGGGGCTAACTTTAGGCCCTTTACTGGGAGCCATTACAGAGTTTGGTCCACACGAGGCCGCGGAACAAAATTATCCGGCATATGAGGAATGGGGTTTAGTTACTATTGGGCAGTTTATCGAACATCTTGACTTTTTTTCCATCTACCAATGGTTAACTGGTGCCTTTATACGTGTTGGGCTGCTTTTATTCATCTCAATTGACCTTCTTAAAATGAAAAACAAGAAGCCTGTATGGTTCATCTTAGCCCCAGCGTTCTTTATCATTTGTATGATTTTAACGTTAATTAACGACAATTTATTTCTTTTCATTAAAGGTAACTACTTTCTTATAACTACTTTCGTGTTCTTTTTACTAGTATCAATCTTCTTGTTCTTGATAGCTTTTTTTCATAAAAAAACAACAAAAAAAGAGAAAAGACGTATGAAAGGAGGGAAACAAAGTGAAACCAACGGAGGAGAAACTGGATCTTCAAACAATAAAAGAACTATTCAAGAAGAATGAAGATGTCATTTTTCAGTTGTATAACTACGGGAAATATAAAGTCCATTTTATTACCTGTGATGCTATGACTGATCTTCAACTACTAAATGAAACCATTGTTCCTCGGATACAAAAAATGTGCACTGAGGTTGGCGAGGAACCACTTGAGGAGTTCATTTTGAATAAGCTTCATATACCAGATTTACAAAAGGTAGAGGCAAAAGAAGATTTAATTACAAGAATCTTTAATGGCTATCTAATTCTTTATATTGAGGACGAAAATCTTACGTTCTCAAGTAATATTGCTAAAAAGCCTAATAGAAGTCCTGAGGAATCCAGGATGGAAGTACTTATTAAGGGGCCAAGGGATAATTTTATTGAGGATATTTCGGTTAATATTGCTTTAATAAGAAAAAGATTACCTACAAACTCCTTGAATGTGGAAAAACTGGAACTAGGAAAAAGATCAAAGACAACAGTTGCTGTACTTTATATGGATGATATTGCTAGCAAGGACATCCTAAAGGATATTATGAGTCAATTAAAGGAAGTGGATATTGATATTGTTTTTAGTGGAGAACTTTTGCTGGAAAAAATAAATGAAAAATCTCCCATCTTCCCTAGAAATGATTATACTGGAAGGCCAGATTTTGCTGTACAAGCCTTGGTAAGGGGAAGGTTTCTTATTCTAGTTGATGGCGTAGCTTATGTAGTAATAACCCCAGTCAACTTATTTTTGCTATTAAAATCAGGGGAAGATGTAGAATATCCGATGGCTTTTAGTAGTGCTGAAAGAGTTCTGAGAATAATTGGTCTAATGATAGGATTAGCCTTACCTGCCTTTTGGCTAGCGCTTACTACTTTTCATCAGGACCAACTACCCTTTCAATTACTAGCCACTGTTGTTCAAAATAATTCTGGACTTCCGTTGCCTTCAGCCCTTGAAATGCTGACGATGCTAGTTATGTTCGAGTTATTTAGGGAGGCAGGCTTACGATTGCCAACAGTAATCGGAGGAACCATTAGTGTGGTAGGTGGTCTAATTGTAGGGGATGCAGCTATAAGAGCAGGTTTAACAAGCCCCGCCATGATTGTGGTGATAGCTATATCTACCATCGCTACCTTCACTTTAGTGAATCAGTCGCTTGTCACAGCTGTAAGTATAGTTCGAATCATACTCATACTGATTACTTCTATATTAGGATTGTTTGGGTTTTTTATTTCTTTATATTTTTTACTTCTTTATTTATCAAGTATTAGAATATTTGGAGTTCCATATATGAATATTGCAACCGATTTGAGTTGGGCTACCATTAAAAAGTCGCTTATAAGGTCAGCACCCAAAAACTATAAAGAGCGCCCACATGCTTTAAGTCCTCAGGATTCTACTCGAATTGGAGGAGAAGATGATGAAGAGAATAACTAAACAGTTGTGCATTCTTTGCTTATTTCTACCTCTACTTACCAGCTGTTGGGATGTGGATGAACCAAATAGAATACGATACATCTATGCAATAGGGATAGATTATAAAGAGGATAAGTATGAAATACATGCTCAAATCATCGACTTCATCAATATTGCAAAAACTGAGCAACCAAACCAGGATGCAATTCAGATAGAAGTTGGCAAGGCTAAAGGGGACACTATAGAAGAGGCATTCTTTGAATTGTATAAATCAATGGATTTGAAGTTATTCTGGGGACATATGACGTATATGGTTCTTTCTGAGGAAGCACTTAAAGAAGGAAGAGCTAATGTTATTATTAACGCCTTTTTAAGATTTAGAGAGATTAGATATCAAACGTGGATATATACAACGAAAGATCCTATTGGTGAAATTATGTTGCTAAATCCTATTTTTAACAGTGCCATGACTAGACTTAAACTAGCCGATCCTATGAGTTCATATCAACAAGAGTCCTTTATAGAACCAATAGATTTCCGGAAGCTCGTTATTCGTTTAAATGAACCGAGTTATGAAGTAAATATTCCCTATGTGAAAATAGACGATAATTGGGAGAATGAAAAAGAAAAAGATAAACTACCGAAATTCGAGGGGGTAGGTGTCGTTACTCCAGACGAATTTAAAGGCTTTATCTCAGGCGAAAAAATTAATGGATTACAATGGATGACTAAGGAAACTAAAAAAGGGGAAATTACAATTCCTCGTGACGATAAGTTTGTTTCGATTACTATAGATAATCTCAAAATAAAAGTAAAACCTAAAGTTCAAGGCGACGAAGTCAAATTTGAAGTAAAATTAAATATGAATGCTTTACTAAGTTCCTTTGAGGGAAAAATCACAGAGAAAGAGATTCGACAATTTGTGAAGAAGCAAATTAAAAAAGAAATCGAAGAAACCTATTTAGAAGGACTGGAAAAAGAAGTGGATATATATCGTCTATCAGAACACTTGTATAGAAGTGATGTGAAGAATTGGAAAAAAGTACAGAAGAATGGCAAAGTTCCTTTGACAGAAAGCTCTATTAGCAGTATAACGATAGAAGTTAATAAAGTTTATACAGGGAGAAAAGCATTTAAAGAAACAATTGAATAGCTTAATTGCTTATTCTGTAGGAAATAAGGGGATAGGATAGGAAATAATGTTCTTTTTTCCTTATTAATTTTAAAAAAATGATTAATACCCTTGACAATAAATCAAATATACATGATAATAAATATTGTCTTTCCAGTATTTTAATTCGGAAAGAAAATATTGTCTCAGTAGCTCAGCTGGATAGAGCAACGCCCTTCTAAGGCGTCGGTCGGGAGTTCGAATCTCTCCTGGGACGTAGATTGGTTCAGGTGATCGAAGTTTGAACCTAACTAAAAGTGCTTCAAATCCTTTTATTTAAGGGATTTGGGGCATTTTTTCTGTCTTTGGTTCCTTGTTTTAATATGTCACTAAGTGAAATAAATAAAGAGCAGAAGTACCAAATTACTTCTTGGAAAATGAAAATCTTTATAAGAGAAACATGTATGAAGATAAATTGAAAAAGCTAGGTTATACTATAAAAATGACTTTATTGCCTAGCTAAACGAGATCTTTATAGCTCTCTAAATATGTAATAACTTTTTAAGTGTAAATTAAATCATAATTTTAATAATACTGGGTTCTGTGGTTGAAGAAGAATCCCATTACGAGAGGGTTGGAATATAAATATGACTAAAAACTTTTGGCAGGAATTGCCTAAACCTTTTTTTGTACTTGCACCAATGGAAGATGTGACAGATGTTGTTTTTCGTCAAGTTGTTAGTAAAGCAGGTAGACCTGATGTCTTCTTTACGGAATTTACAAACACGGAGAGCTATTGTCATCCAGAGGGCCAAAAAAGTGTGCGCGGAAGATTACTTTTTACTGAGGACGAACAGCCAATGGTTGCGCATATTTGGGGAGATAAACCCGAATTTTTCCGTCAAATGAGTATCGGAATGGCTGAGCTAGGTTTTAAAGGTATTGATATTAATATGGGCTGTCCTGTACCGAATGTAGCAACAAGAGGAAAGGGCAGTGGTCTAATTCTTCGACCAGACACAGCAGCAGAACTTATAGAAGCAGCTAAAGCTGGTGGATTGCCAGTAAGTGTGAAGACAAGACTTGGATATACAGAAATAGATGAATGGCAAGAATGGCTAACGCATATTCTTGAACAGGATATTGCGAACCTTTCTATTCATTTACGTACTAGAAAGGAAATGAGCCAAGTTGACGCACATTGGGAGCTGATTCCAGAAATTAAAAAGCTACGTGATCGTATTGCGCCAAACACGCTTTTAACTATAAACGGTGATATCCCTGATAGAGAAACTGGGCTTAAGCTAGTAGAACAATATGGCGTTGATGGAGTTATGATTGGACGCGGTATTTTTAAAAATCCGTTTGCGTTTGAAAAAGAGCCAAAAGAGCATAGTACTCAGGAATACCTTGACCTTTTAAGATTGCAGCTGGACTTACAGGACAAATATGCAGAGGAATTGCCACGCTCCATCTCGGCACTTCATCGTTTCTTCAAAATATATGTTAAAGGCTTCCCAGGGGCAAGTGAATTAAGAAATCAATTGATGAATACAAAGTCAACGGATGAAGTTCGTACGTTGCTTGATAATGTTGAATTAAAACAAGATTAATAGCTGAAGTGCATGATATAAGTAAAAGTTGGATAACATATCCCTGCCAGGATTATTATACTTTCTTAAAATTAGCATGATGTAGTATATCTCTCCTTTCAAAGAACAACATAATAATATACTTTGAAAGGAGTGGTATGATGCCAGACCGTAAACCGCCACATGAGCAATTAACTGTAAAAGACAATGGTTTAACATCAACTCAAGAAGTTTTGTATCAGCAGGAATTTAAAAAGGCTGATCAAGCGACACAAAAAAATAATTCACGAAAAAAGTGAAAAATAAATCATAGTATAGAACCCTCTTGTGCTAAAGGAGCACAAGGGGTTTTTTTTATTTTATAATAGAAAGAAATAATTTTATATAATGTTTGTATAATGTAAATCAAAGAAAGGTTATACAAATTGATTGACTTTTGTATAATGTTTGTGAATAATTAAAACAAATAACGTTTGTAGGATAAAGACAATATTTGACGGAGAGGAAGAATAAATAATGCCAAAAAGTAAAAAGAGAGTAGTAGTTATTGGAGCAGGGGTAGCTGGATTAGCAAGTGCCATTCGTCTTCAGCATGCTGGATATGAAGTGGAGTTATACGAAAAAGAGGCTTTACCAGGTGGCAAAATGAATCGAATTGACATGGATGGTTATCAATTTGATCTTGGGCCGAGTATTGTGATGATGCCTGAGCTATATAGGGAAGTATTTGAGTTAACGGGAAGAAATCCGGACGATTATATCCCTATGCAAAAAATTGATCCGATGTATTCAACTTACTTCGGAGCAAAGGCGGAGGAAAAATACGACATCTCTTCTGATTTGGTAGAGCTTATGAAGACGCTAGAGAATATATCAGAGGAAGATTCAAAAGGCTTTTTAAACTATCTTCAGGAAATTTACCAACGTTATCTTGTAGCAAAAAATCATTTTCTTCAAAGACCTTTCCGTAACTTCACTGATTTTTATAATCCAAATACGATTCGTCAAATGCTTAAGCTAAAAACGTTTGATAGTGCAGACCATTTTATCGGGAAGTATGTAAAGAATGAACGCATAAAGCAAATTCTCAGCTTTCAAACGTTATACATAGGAGTGTCGCCATACAATGGACCTTCTTTATACACAATTATCCCAATGATAGAAATGCTCTATGGAGTTTGGTTTATCAAAGGTGGAATGTATACAATGGCTTCCTCAATGGAGCGGATATTTAAGGAACTAGGTGGCAAAGTTTATTACAATGCATCTGTAGATGAGGTTCTTATAAAAGATCAACAGGCTTATGGTATCCGAGTAAAAGGAAAAGAAGTTCTTTCTGATTTTGTTATGTGCAATGCTGATTTCCCTTATGCAATGAAAAATTTAGTCAAGGATACTAAATCCAAAGGAAAGTATACGGATAAAAAAATAGATAGTATGAAATATTCCTGTTCCTGCTTCGTGATGTATTTAGGAATGGATCGAAAATACGATGAACTGGACAATGTACACAATTTCTTTATCACCGAAGAGTTAGAGAAGAACCTCACTGATATTTTTGATGGGAACAAGTTGGAGCAGCCTTCTTTCTATGTTTACGTAGGCTCTAAATTAGATCCTAGTCTTGCACCAGAAGGAAAGGACGGGCTTTATATTCTTGTGCCAGTTCCTGAGCTATCTTCTTCGAAGTATGAATGGACAGATGAAACGGTTCAATATTATCGGAAAAAAGTAATGGATTCTCTAAAGAATGTTAAAGGGTTAGAAAATATTGAAGAGGAAATTGTTTCTGAAACGTACATGACTCCATTAGATTTTGAATCCAAATTTAATGCATATAACGGTGCTTGCTTTGGTCTACAGCCAACACTGACGCAAAGCAACCATATGCGTCCACAGAGTAAAGCAAAAAACTGTGAAAATCTATATTTTACTGGAAGTAGCACGCATCCAGGAGCAGGAGTACCTATCGTCTTACTCTCTGCTAAGATCGCAACCGAAGAACTGTTATTGGATGATGGAATAAAAGAAAAAAATAAAGCGGGCTTTCCAGAACTTGTGACCAATTAAAAAAATGAAACTATGAAAATCTTGTTACACTTGCTCCAATTATTGTTTAGCTATTGTGATTAGTAGGCTAAAAGAGTGGATGCGCAAGTCCTATAAATAATTAAAGGAGGCAAAGGATTTGGTGAGAAAACAGGATACAACAGTAAAGGATTACTATCGGTATTGCGAAGAAATCATTAAAAAGAACTCGAAGAGCTTTTATTTCGCTTTTAGTCAGCTGCCAGAGGACAAAGCGAATGCTGTATTTGCTATTTATACTTTTTGCAGGAGAGCAGATGACAGTGTCGATGAGAATGGTTCCAAGGTTAGACAACAGGAAGAGCTAGAACGCTTAAACATGGAGCTGCAGCTTTTTGAGAAAGGGGAAGAAATCCAACATCCAATGTGGCTAGCACTTCGGGACGTATTTAATAGATATAACATGAGCATTGAACCCTTTTATGAGCAATTGGAGGGTCAGCGGATGGATATAAATTTTACTGAACCAATGACGCTTATGGAATTGGAGAAATACAGCTATTATGTAGCTGGAACAGTTGGCTTAATGCTTTTGCCTGTCCTTGCACAAGGCAGTAGCATAGATTTAACAGAGCAGGCTATTAGCCTCGGTATTGCTATGCAAATTACGAATATTCTGCGAGACATCGGCGAAGATTACCACATAAAAAATAGAGTTTATATACCCCAGTCTCTATTAGCTTCAGAGTTATACAGCGCGGATCATTTGAAGAAGGCCACTATTAACCCCGGTTTTATTCGCATTTGGGAATCCCTAGCGCAACATGCGGAGGAGTTATATGATAATTTCTTTCATTCTATCTTTTATTTTGATGAGGATAGTCGTTTTCAGGTATTACTAGCAGCAAAGGTTTATCGGGGAATATTAAATGCGGTGAGAAAAAATAATTATGATTGTTTTCATGTAAAAAATTATGTTTCACCAATTGAGATGCAAAAAATCCATCAGGCAGCTCGTTTTGTAGTGAATAGGAAGGTGCTTTCATAATGGTAGAAAAACAAAAGACTGTCGTAATAATAGGTGGGGGATTAGGTGGTTTATCTGCGGCTATTTCATTGGCTCAGGCAGGCTATTCCGTTTCCCTTTATGAGAAAAACAGTCATTTAGGCGGAAAGCTAAATCGACTAGAACAAGATGGTTTTGGATTTGATTTAGGGCCTTCTATTCTTACCATGCCACATATCTTTAACCGACTATTTACACGTAGTGATCGTAATATGTCGGATTATATATCGACATTCAGATTAGAGCATGAGTGGCGGTCCTTTTTTACAGATGGAACAACTATTGATCTATACGGGGATCTCGAAAAGATGGCAAAGGAAAATAGGAGCTTGTTGGCAAAGGATATACGAGAGTATGAGGAATTCCTTCTATATGCAAAAAGAATATATGAAGTAACAGAAGAAGGGTATTTAGGCAAAGGATTAGATAACACCATGGACGTGTTTAAGCAGCATGGATTCATAGAGTCACTAAAAGGCTTTGATTATTTTTCTACTATGTATGATGGGATAAAAAAGAGAATAAGCAATCCTAATTTAAGAACTATGCTTTCTTACTTTATTAAGTATGTTGGCTCATCTCCGTATGAGGCACCCGCAGTATTAAATATGATGATTTATATGCAGCATGCCCAGGGTGTATGGTATGTTCCAGGAGGTATGCATGGTATCGCCCGTGGGATGGTGAAGCTTGGTAAGGAGCTTGGCATATCCTTCCACACTGGAAAAGAGGTAAAGCAATTACATAGAGACGGAGCCAAGCGTATTGCTTCTGCAGAGCTTACCGATGGAACAAGAGTTAGTGCAGATTATTTTATCTCTAATATGGAGGTAATTCCAGCATATGAAAAGTTACTAGAAGAAGAGCCAGCCTATGTAGAAAAGCTAGAAAATAAGTTTGAACCTTCAAGCTCGGGTTTAGTATTACATCTAGGGGTTAATAAAAAATATCCTCAATTAGCTCACCATAACTTTTTCTTTTCGGATAACTTGAAGGAACAAATGGATCAGGTTTTCCATCGCTATGAGCTACCTGATGATCCAACGATTTATTTGGTAAATACAAATAAAACAGACCCAAGTCAGGCGCCTCCTGGACATGAAAATATAAAAATATTACCTCATATTCCTTATATACAAGATAAGCCCTTTACGGATAACGATTATATAGAGCTAAGAGAACGAGTATTGATTAAGCTTGAAAAAATGGGATTGGAAGGGCTTCGACAGCATATTGTCACGGAGGATATATGGACACCACATGACATTGAACGTACGTATTATTCCCATCGAGGTTCTATTTATGGAACAGTTTCCTCGAAAAAGAAAAATCACGGTTTTAAGAACCCAAAGCATAGTGAACTATACGATAATTTATACTTTGTAGGCGGCACAGTGAATCCAGGTGGCGGTATGCCAATGGTTACACTAAGCGGTCAGCAGGTGAGTGAGATGATAGAGGAGAGGGACAGAAAAGAGTCATAAGGAAGAGGTGGGCTAATGTTAGAGATGCTTTTTATGATTATAGTAGCTTTTCTCATCGTGACGATGGTCTGTGGCGTTCTAATGCTTTGGAAAATCCCGGTACCGAGACAAACAAAAGAAGAGCTATTTGAAAACCCTTCTATAACAGTTATCATTCCAGCAAGAAATGAAGAAGGTCGCTTACAGCCATTGCTAGAATCATTACAAAAACAGTCTCTAAAGCCGAAGGAAATTATTGTTGTTGATGATGAATCCACTGACAGGACAGTACAAATTGCGAAAGAATTTGGAGGCAGGGTTATACAAACCCATGAGGGAGACCTTAGCTGGAAGGGAAAATCTGCCGCTTGCTGGATTGGCTCAAAGGCTGCAACTGGAGATTGGTTATTATTTTTAGATGCTGACACAAGGATGGAAAACGAGAATAGCTTAAAAACATTAGCTTTAAACTATCAGTCACAAAAAGAGAGAGGTATTTTATCAGTCCAGCCTTATCATAAGGTTAATAAGCTGTATGAAAACTTTTCTGCCATTTTTAATATTATTGTGATAACTGGCATGAATGTCTTTACTGTGTGGAGTACTCGATTGGAAAGTGCAGGCGCATTTGGTCCCTGTATTTTAACCGCTCGAAAGGACTATATGGATGCTGGAGGACATTTCGTTGTTGGTGAAGCGATTATGGATGATTTTGAGCTTGCAAAGGCTTTTAAAAAAATTGGTATACCAGTGCGGTGTATTAGCGGTAGAGGAGTACTTAACTTTCAAATGTATCCGGAAGGCATGAACTCATTAATCGAAGGATGGACAAAAAATTTTGGTACTGCCTCTCGGTCTACACATCCACTTGTAATGTCGTTAATAAGTACTTGGATCAGTGGAAGCTTTCTTCCCATTGCATTACTGATATTAGGATTTTATATTGGTTTTGTCTCATGGATTGCTATTGCCTGTATTTGTTATGTAGGATTTATGATACAAGTCTATTTAATGGCACGCCGTACTGGTAACTTTAGATTTTATGTATTTATAATTTATCCAATATTATTTTTCTTTTTTATTGGAATCTTTTCCTGGTCACTGGTGCGTACAAAGGTGTTTCGTACGGTTACTTGGAAAGGTAGAAAAATAAATGTATAAGGGGAATCCCATACAGCTGGTAGAGTTACCTATAATGGAGACTATTTTAATAGATATAGTCGCATGGGCTTTTTTTCATATAGCTATATCGCTTTGCATGGTGGCTATTCCTTCAAGTAAATTTGAAAATGATAATAATTTATATCGTATTAGAGAATTGGAAAAATCAAATCAGCTATGGTCACGACTTTTCCAAGTTAAAAAATGGAAGCATCTGATACCAGATGGAACAAAAATCATCCAAAAGGGCTTTGAGAAAAAGAGTCTTATAAGTAAAAATAGGGATTACCTTTTCAAGTTTTTAATAGAGTCAAGAAGGGCAGAACTAACCCATTGGCTATCTATCTTACCTTCCATTTTCTTTTTTCTTTGGAATCCTTTGTGGGCAGGATGGGTCATGGTCGTGTATGCCTTATTATTTAATATTCCAATTATAATAGCACAACGGTATAACCGTAATCGATTAGAGAGAATCTTATCTAGTAAGAGAAAAAGCGTAGTAAAAAGAGAAAAAGTATTGAATTGATTACCAATGTAAAAATATAAAGAATATAATTTAAAACGACCTATCCTCCTTATGGAGAGATAGGTCGTTTATAGTTATTTGATAGAGTTGGAAAGCTCTGTAAAGATTACTCCTAACCCATAGGCTCCTGCATCAGGATAACCTAGGCTTCGTTCACCTACTGTGCCTGCTCGTCCCATACGAGCTACAATGTCTTTTGTCTTTTCGGCACCTTCAACTGCAGCAGCAGCTCCTTGTTCAAACGCTATTTTAAATGTTACTTCTGTAGAGACACTATCCATCCAAGACTCTACACAAGGTATTAAAGCATCGATCAGTGTCTTATCTCCAACCTCTGCACCTCGCCCAAAGGAACGTTCTCCAGTAGTTTGAATTCCTTTTACAGCTTCCTGGAGCATGTCAGCGAACTCAGCTATAGACAAGTCATTCTTACCCATTGTGGCTTTTCCAGCCGTTCTAAATGCCGATCCCCAAATAGGTCCTGATGCTCCTCCGCAATATTCCATAATTACTAGGGAACAACTGTGTAAAAACGATCCGATATTTAGGTCTCGCTGCTGGATAATGTCATTCCATTCTCTTTTCAATTGCTTAAAACCTTTAGCCACACTCATCCCAAAATCACCGTCTCCAGCATGGGAATCTAGTTCGCAGAAAGGCACCTCGTTTTGTATAATAACTTCACTCATTTTGTCTATTAAGTAAATCATGTTGTGTAAGGTTAATTTTTCATTCTGTATTACCGCATAGTCTTCATCAGTTTCAGTTTTAAAGGATACTAGCTTGTCTGTCTTTTCCTCTAACACTTCCGTATATTCAATGGGATCAACTGGCCCGTCTACTTTAAAGGCGGGTGTGTCACTAGGTTTTGAAAGTAATTCCTTTAGTTCATCATCTAATTTTAAAAATGTTAGAGAAGCCCCGGCCATATCGATGCTCGTCATATAATTGCCTACGAACATGCGATTCACTTTAATGTTCTTTTGTGATAGTACTCGCGTAACGGAGTTGTTTAACAAGTACAATTCTTGTAAAGGAGTTGCTCCAAAGCCATTTACTAATACTGCAATTTCATCCTCTTCGTTAATACCTAAATCTTTTATAAGGTCAGTGGTCATTCGATCTGCTAGCTCATCCGCAGAAAGCATTTTTTCTCGTTTTATACCAGGCTCTCCATGAATACCTACACCGTATTCTATTTCGTCATCAGCTAATTTAAAGGTTGGTGTTCCTTTTGCAGGCACGGTACAAGATGTGAAAGCGACACCAATGCTTCGTACGTTAGTTGCAGCTTTTTCGGCCACAATTTTGACTTCATTTAAATCTTTACCTTCCGCTGCAGCAGCTCCGGCTAATTTGTGTACAAAAACAGTACCGGCAACTCCTCGTCTTCCTACTGTATACAAGCTGTCTTCTACAGCAATATCATCGTCTACCTTCACATAGTCCACTTGTATACCATCTTCTTTGGCTAAAGCAGCTCCATTTTTAAAATTCATCATATCACCGCTATAGTTTTTGATGATCATTAAAAGACCTTTTTCACCAGCTGTTGCCTTAATAGCTTGGTACACTTGGATTTGAGAAGGGGAGGCAAATACATCTCCGCAAACAGCAGCATCTAGCATGCCTTTTCCTACGAATCCAGCGTGTGCAGGCTCATGTCCGCTACCTCCACCACTAATTAAGCTAACTTTGTTATGATCAATCGTTTTCTTTTTAATAATTTTATACTTCTTTAAAAATTCTAGCTCTGGATGTGCTAGGACTAATCCGTTACACATTTCCATCACCATATTCTCGGGTTGGTTCATAAATTTTTTCATTATGTATAGCTCCTCATTTAATTATCTTCATTGATGTAGCACAGTAAATTATAATACATCCATTAAAAGCTATCCAATGTTTCGATATGGTATATATTTTGAAAATTTAAATATTAATAATATAATAGATTAAATAAATGTATCATGATTAAAGAAAATGAGGAGGAGAATATGGGAAATACATTAATCCAAGCGGATGATACGCTTACACTGTGGGGAATCATTATTATCGTGGCTTCATTAAGTATCTTTTTAGAGCAGAGGTTCAGCTGGGCAGCTAAAATAACTGGAGCCATTATCGCATTATTGATTGCTATACTACTCTCTAATACAGGCATCATACCAACGGAATCAGCTGTTTATGATTCGGTATGGACTATAATTGTTCCTCTTGCTATACCACTGCTCCTTTTTCATGTAAATATCAAGAAGCTATTTAAAGAAAGTGGCAGGCTTTTAATGATTTTCTTAATAAGTTCCATTGGGACTGTTGCTGGAACGATTATTGCATTTTTTATATTAAAGGAACATATACCACTGCTTGATAAGCTAGCTGGAATGTTTAGTGCTAGTTATATAGGAGGTGGAGTTAACTTTGCAGCTATGTCTGCTAAGTTTGAAACACCTGGTGAGCTTGTATCTTCTGCAGTAGTTGCTGATAATTTGAACATGGCACTTTTATTTGTCATCTTAATGATTATTCCTACCATGCAATTTTTCCGTAAAAAGTATAAGACACCTCATATTGATGAGTTAGAATCCCAAGGAAATAATGATAAGGATAATCTAGCAAAGACTTATTGGAAGCCTAAGGAGATATCTCTAAAGGATATAGCTATGTCAGTTGGTATAGCATTTGCATTAGTTATTTTAGCTAAAAAGGTGTCTATATGGTTTGATTCGCTTATTCCTTCGGGAGAAAACGTCAATTTCCTTTTAAACCTATTAAACGGCTTAATAGGAGATCAGTATTTATTGTTAACAACCTTTACTTTCCTTGCACTATTATTATTTCCAAAATTCTTTGATTCTTTAAGAGGTAGCCAAGAAATTGGTACTTATCTTATCCATATTTTCTTTGTTGTAATAGGAATTCCCGCATCCATACCATTAATTATTGATAATGCTCCTTTGTTGTTAGTTTTTGCTTTTATCATTGTAGCTATCAATCTTACTATTTCTTTAGTAGGAGCGAAGGTATTCAAATTCGAATTAGAAGAAACACTGCTAGCTGTAAATGCCAATATTGGCGGACCTACAACAGCTGCAGCTCTAGCAATAGCAAAGGGCTGGAGCAATTTAGTAGGACCAATCTTAATAGTTGGGACACTAGGATATATTATTGGGAATTATGTGGGGACTTTTTTAGGAATTTGGTTTAGCAGTTTTATGTAGGATTATTAAGGTGAAGATATGCGAGCAAACCGTAAAATTTTAAAATATATTGTGGTAATACCTTCCTGATAAACACTGAAATATTGAAGAATATTACTATTAACTTCCATTAGAAAGAGTGAGTTTAATAAAAACTCCTTCTTTCTTTTTTTTGTGGAGAGAAATATGTCCTATATCAGTTTCTATAAAATAGAAATTACTATCAATGTATAGTTCTAAATACACATTTCAATAGAAATTTTAGAATATTGGGGATTTAGTTGTTTTAAAAATTTTAAAATATTAATTATTTGACTAAAATAATATTTTCAATGTAGAATGACAAAACGAGTAAAAGTGCTAGAAGTATCACAGAGGAAGCACAACAAGTAATGTTAAAATATTATTTTGAAAGCGTTTTTGTTTCCTAATTTTAATAGATGATTCGAATCAAATAAGACATTCATTCTATGAAAAAAGAAGTATTTCACAGGATTTTGAAAGCGGTCCCATTAACATTTTCTAAAATTATTTAGAACTTACTCTGTACTTCTTTAGAAAGAGACTTTAGTGCTTTTGCGAACTAACAACATACAACAAGTAATCGTTGTTGAAAATAAAAATAAGAAAAAATTGAGGTAGAGAGAATGTCAATTTTAATTGGAATACTGGGGTTAGTTGTAGTCTTTGGCTTAGCTTATCTAATCAGTAATAATAAGAAAGCAATTAATTATAGAGCTGTTGGAGTTATGTTAGTTCTTCAAGTCGTTTTAACATTAATTATGTTTAAAACTACAATCGGATTAACTGTTATAGAAGGTATTGGGAATGGGTTTACAAAAGTCATTAACATTGGACGAGAAGGAGTTAACTTTGTAGTAGGTGGATGGGTGCCAGAGGGAGGATCCGTATTCTTTATAAATGTATTAGTGATCCTAATCTTTACATCTATGTTACTTTCAGTTTTAACTTACCTACGCGTTCTACCAATTATTATCAAGTATTTAGGTGGATTCTTATCTAAGATTACAGGTTTGTCTCGAGTGAGTACTTTCCATGCAGTAAATAATATTTTCTTCGGTCAATCAGAAGGAATCTTAGCTATCAAATCGCATGTGCTTAAGATGGATAAGAATAAGTTGTTTGTCATGGCAATTACGTCTATGGCATCTGCATCCGCATCAATAATGGGTTCATATATTACGATGCTGCCAGCGAAATACGTTCTAGGTGCTATGGCTTTAAATGCTTTATCAGGTTTAATCATTGGTATAATCATTGCTCCAGATTCTTCGAAAGAAGAGGAGGTTATTGACATCAAGGAAGCATCACAGGCTAAATCCTTATTTGAGTCTATCTCAATGGGTGCTTTAGATGGTGGTAGAGTAGCATTAATCGTTGCTGCTATGCTTGTTGCTTATGTTGGTTTAATGGCGTTAATAGATGCAGGGTTCCAAGCTGCAGTCGGTATCACATTTACTGAAATCTTAGGATATGTATTTGCTCCAATTGCTTGGTTAATGGGTGTTCCTGCAAGCGAGATTTTAATAGCAGGTCAAACGATGGGTACTAAGCTTGCAACAAATGAATTCGTAGCAATGCTACAATTCAGAGATCAAATTCCTAACCTTTCTGAGAAAACAGTTGCGGTAGTTTCTGTATTCTTGATTAGTTTTGCGAATTTTAGTTCTATCGGTATTGTCAGCGGTTCTCTTCAAGCAATCAATGGTGAGAAAGCGTCTATCATTTCAAAACATGGTCTTAAGTTATTAGTCGCTTCTACTATGGTATCTTTCCTGACAGCAACTTTAGTCGGTATCTTTATTTAAATTACATTTTAAATAGCGTCACTCTCTTTATTGGGAATGATGCTATTTTAGTATAAAAGGTTAGTAGGGACAAAGTAAGAACAGGTATTTTTTTCTTAAATCTAGTGAGCTAAAAATTAATTAAGACTTTTTATTATATTAGGATTAGATTAGTTCATTTTGTGGAATATAAAATGAAGTTAAGAAATAATAAAAATTTATTAGCTAAACATGCAATCTAATTTGCCGGGCATTTTATTTTTAGAGAATATCGAATATTTAATCAGAAATACATAATATCATTTGATTAGTACTTAATAGTTTATCTACTCATTCGATTGGAAATACGATTACTCTAAGTTAGCGCAAAGCATAATTCATGCTAATAAGTTTTTTATATAATATTAGTAAAGGGTGATCAGATGAAATTAGCAACTAAGATATTGTGGGCTTTAGTATTAGGTGCAATTGTTGGGGTAATATTAAACATAACCTCGCCAGAGTTATTTGAAAATGCGGATAATTTTTTATTTACCCCATTAGGAACTATCTTTTTAAACTTAATTAAAATGTTGATTGTTCCTCTTGTATTTTTCTCGATTGTAGTTGGAGTTGCCAATATCGGGGATCCTAAATCATTAGGACGTATGGGTGCAAAGGCGATGATTTTCTTTTTATGCACTACAGCTTTGGCAATCTCGATTGGAATTGCTCTAGCATTAATTTTACAACCAGGTAGTAGTGGGAATTTTGAAACAGAGGCAGTAGATTATGAGGCTACAAAAGCACCTCCAGTTTCAGAAACTTTACTTGGCATCATCCCAGCAAATCCAATTGACGCTATGGCTAGTGGTGACATGCTGCAAATCATTTTCTTTGCTGTATTTATAGGCTTAGGGATCAGTTATCTGGGAAGCAAAGTAGAGAGTGTACAGAGATTTATGGAGCAGGCAAATGAACTTATGATGTTTTTAGTTACGCTTGTTATGAAGTTTGCTCCAATCGGAACATTTGGTTTAATCGCATCAGCTGTAGGCAAACAAGGCTTCGATGCTTTAAAGGTAATGTTTATGTATATGGTGGTTGTTCTTCTAGCCTTGGCTGTTCATGCAATAGTTGTCTATGGAGCCTCTTTGAAGTTCTTAGCTAAGCAAAACCCATTAAAGGTTATAAAGGAATACTTGCCTGCTTTAACTGTTGCATTCAGTACTTCTAGCAGTAGTGCAACATTACCCGTCTCTATGGAAATTGCTCAAAAAAGATTAGGTGTACCAAAAGGGATTAGTAGCTTTGTCCAACCCTTGGGTGCGACTATTAATATGGATGGAACGGCAATCATGCAAGGTGTAGCTACAATTTTTATTGCTCAGGTATATGGTGTAGATTTATCATTTATTCAAATGCTTACGGTTGTTCTAACTGCTGTTCTTGCATCGATTGGCACGGCAGCTGTGCCGGGGGCTGGTATGATTATGCTAGCTATGGTTTTGGAGTCTGTTAACTTACCAGTAGAAGGAATCGCATTAATTTTAGGTATTGACCGTTTACTTGATATGACAAGAACGATGATAAATTGTACAGGTGATTTAACTTGTACATTATATGTAGCGGAAAGTGAAAAGAAATATGAAAAGTCGGATGCTGTCCAACCGACAGAGACGATTCAATAATATTGAAAAGGCTGTCTAAGAGATGAACCTACTCACCTCTTAGATAGCCTTTTTTATAAACAACATAGCTTTTCTTTAAAGTTCTTCTTGGAAGTAAATCTTGTAGAATTTTCGATTGGTCACTTCATCATAGCCAACCTCAATCAGCTGTTCAACTTGCTCGATATCTCTAACATTCACTTGTATTTCAATATTAGAATCTAGCTTGATTTTACGCTTATAATTCTTTTCAATCTTAGCAATCGCACTTTCTGAAATAACAGTTTCAAAAGGTTTTACTGAATTTATAATAATATCCTTTTGCACTTGATCCGCTTTTTCAAATACCGTTTCTATATATTCATCTACTTCAAATGCTTCCTCGTTTCTAAAGTAATCGAGTGTCTTGTTAAGAAGTCCAAGCTTTTCTGTATTCGTGAAGCTCTCTTCTTTTACGATATATTTTTTGCACTCTGTAAGAGCAAGACTAGTTTTTTGGAAATGCTCGTCCGCGACTCTAATATTTAAAAAACGTTCCTGCCAGTAAACAACATCTTCCTTTTTCTTCGTTTTCATAAAAACAGCTGGTGGTGCGTCTGCACCCATATCGAGAATTACCGCTATGTTGTTTATTTTTTTTACGTTTATACCATCTACACCGTTTACAATAACTTTTTCTTGATCATTTTTGATGTCTAAATACATTTCTTTTTCATCAATTTTAACGATTGAAATAGCTCTTTTAGCTTCTGTATTCCAAATGCAGTTTTCAAACAGTCCGATAAATAATTCACCGTTTTTAATATTAGGGTGCTGGGACACACTTTGTAAATGAACTGCTATATTCTTGGATTGTTCTAGGAAGCTATTTTTATTTTCAAAGATAGCCTTCACATATGTGTATACTTCGTTTAAGCCTAAATCTGTTTGGTGGAAAAAATCATATTGTTGTTCGAAATCGACCTTGTTAAATGCTAACTGAGTGAACGCCGCTTCTAGCATAACCTCAGGCTGGAGATAAGCTTCGTCACCTAAAATAAGTGAATCTCCTGCATAATGGACTATATATTGATCTAACTTACTTTCGTTTACTTCTAACACTTCGTCACCTTCTAAATTTAATTTCTAGATATTCTACCTTATCATATTATAGTAGTTATTTTCATATATTTTTTCACTTCATTTTGTTATGAATGGAAAGAGCTGTTATATATAGGCTTTTCGAACTTTTATAATAATCTAACTAAAATTGGAAGAGGTATTAACCTACAATATTTTGTTGTTTTTTTGCTATAATATTTGTAATGGTTTATTGGAGAGTAGAGGTATTGATATGAATTTTTATATTGTCATGCAAGGACAAACGTATATAGAAGAAAAACAGCACAGTATTATTTGGTCCAAACAGGTCGATAAGAGTGGGATGCGTCCCCCGTTTTGGGAGCGTATGAAAGAAGTGCAAGCAGGGGACTGTATTTTCCATTATGTAAAAGGTGACATTGTGGCAGTTAGTATTGCTAAAAGAGATTACTACGAAGCAGTTAATCCTTATGACAAGGAATATCTGAAAAAGGGATATCTAGTAGAAACATCTTATGAGGAGTTACATAACCCATTAAGTATTAAGGAACATTTTCATGAGATAGAGTTATTACTTCCAATAAAGTATTCAGCTTTTCAAGAAAATGGGGATGGAAACCAAGGGTACCTTTATCCCTGTAACGAGCTATTGGCCATCAAGCTTCTAGAGTTAATAGCCGAAATGAATGTAAACCTGGAAAAACAAGAACAGCTGGAATTTGCGATTAGTCCAATTCTGTTTAAGGAAAGCAATCGCCTGCTACAAATCATAGCAATAATGGAATCAGAGGCAAAATTAAAAATCCGTAAGGGAAAGCAAAAGTTTAAGCTCGGCCTTTCTTCTATATGGAATAATGAATGTGCTATCTGTAGCATTAATTCACCTGATCTGTTGCATGCCTCACCAGCAAAGCCTTGGAAGGATAGCACAGGGGCAGAAAAACTTGATTCCTTTAATGGAATCTTACTTTGCTATAACCATGATGCATTATATACAAAGGGGTATATTGCATTTGATGGTCAAGGGAGAATCCATATATCTGACCGTATAAAAGAAATAGATTACGATAAATATATGATACATTCTAAAATACGTATCAAACGACAAGAAGAACATAAAAAGTATCTCAAGTGGCATAAGAAAAATGTTTTAAAGTAAGGTTACGTTAAAGTTATTGGCTGAGTTTTGTCTAGGAAAAGCTCATTTTGTTATTCCAAACGATTATAAAAATCTATATAATGTATTGATTCAGTTTAACACCTATAGATCTTTCAAAGACTACGTATGATGAACTCTTAAAATATGCTGTAACAGTTGTCGGGATCTACGTGAAGTAATAGAAGAACCTATTAAGGAAAAATTTAATAGAAAGGGATTTTAAGTAACATGATATAGGGTTTGATGTGGAGAAATTCAACAGAAGGGTGTGGTTGATTGTCATGAGCAGCTTAATAAGTGTCATTATTGCTATATCTATAACCATGCTAGCGGTTTTTATCTATGAATCTTACGGACTTGTGTGGGCTATTATTCTTATAGTAGGAATTCTATTTCTTACCATAGTGGTACCAATGATATACAAGTTAATTTTTACTCGTCAATGACTTTACTGAACAGATTTATGAAAGTTCTCTTCCTAAAAACCTTGATAATAAAGACGGGTTTTATTATGTAGATGGTGATATGAACGAATAACTATAGATCTTTCAAAGGCTACATCTGATGAACTTTTAAAATATGCTGTAACAAATGGTCGGGATTTGCGTGAAGTGTTGTTCCTTAGTTGAACAACACTTTTTTTATTACTTACTATGTTAAAGGTTGAAAAAATTGCACACAAAAATGAGCTAGGATATTTTCTCCTGGCACATTTTACTTTAATCTTGTTTTTTACTAAACCACTCGTTAGTTAAATAAGCTCATTTATTTCCTATACCAAATCACGGTATAAATCACTCAATACTAAAATTCTCTTTTTTATTTCAGCTCTTAACTCTAGGGGTCCAACTACTTTTGCATGCTTTCCCATTTGTATGAAATAGTCTGCCAAAAAGTCTATTTCTGTTTCACTTATTGAACCCTTAATGACTCCATAACCTTTACTGTCTATTGTTATTTGATAATATAGCGAAAGATTAGATTTATATTTTTCTACTCCTTCTGGTGTTAATTCCACAATAAGCTCATACTCTTTTTTTGTTGTTAAAATGTTAATGATATCATTTAAGTTGGTTTCTTTTAGATTCATCTTGTCATTTCTTACACTTAATCCGATCTCTGATATTCGATCGCAACGAAAAAGTCTAAATTCCTTCCTAAGATAACAATACGAAGGACAATACCATCTTCCATACTGAGAAAATAATCCAACTGGTTGAATTTCTCTTTTAACCCCCAAGTAAGAAATCCAAAGCGGCTCATCTCCTATTGCCGCCATAAACAACTCTTTTAATAGGGGACTTTCTTTACTCTGATTATCTATTTTGAAATCAATCTTGTTTTTGATTAAATCAATTTCATCTTTCATCTTTCCGTTTAGGTTCAAATAGAATTTTTTTATGATTGAATTAAATTCCGATTCAAAAGGAAGGCTAATAAAATGTTTTAAAGACAAAAGAGCAAAAAAGATAGAGAAAGTTTCCTCTTTTGTAAAAGAGACAGCAAGTAGATTTTTTTCTTCCAAAACTTGATATCCACCATTAGCTCCTACCTCTGAAATTAATGGAACCCCTAAAATACTTAGTTCTTCTAAATCCCTAAGAATCGTTCTTCTTGAAACATTAAATTCTTTTGCTAATTCAGCTACCTTAAACTTTTTGACTCGATTAATATACAACCTTAATTCATTTAATCTAATTGCCTTACTCAAGATTTTCACCCTTTTGCTAATTGTGTCATCATTTGTCACTATTACATTATATACTGAAGACAGTATTAAATTAATAGAATCTTCACAATTAAATTAGGAGGAATTAAGAATAGAACCATAAAAATGTTTACACATACATACATTGCATTCCACTAACGCGGCCCGCTAAAGGGGGGGATTGGGCTTTGAAAAGCATTTCGAAAAAACAGGAAATATTAAGACATCAGTATATTTATTAGGAGGAAGTATTATGCAGAAAAAAGCTTTAGTAATAATTGATATTCAAAATGACATGACAAAGAATTACAAAGATATCATTGAAAATATCAACAAATCAATTGATTGGGCGGTCGAAAATAATATTCATATTGTTTATATAAGACATGAGAATTTATCACCCGGTACGAGAACTTTTAAAACGGGTACACTAGGTGCCGAATTAGCTTCAGATTTGAAAATAATATCAGAAAATGTTTTTACAAAATATAAAGGAAACGCATTAACAAGTGAAGAATTCACAGACTTTATTAGTAAAAATGAAATAAACGACTTCTACCTCACTGGAGGAGATGCTGTTGTTTGTGTTAAGTCAACTTGCTATAACTTACGTAAGTTAAACTATGGGGTTAGTG
Source organism: Psychrobacillus sp. MER TA 171 (assembly GCF_023713305.1). NCBI lineage: Bacteria > Bacillati > Bacillota > Bacilli > Caryophanales > Bacillaceae > Psychrobacillus > Psychrobacillus sp. MER TA 171. Next base: position 120,747 of record NZ_JAMAWN010000005.1, read on the forward strand.
TACTATCAGATTGCATTACCAGTTATGATAAGAAGAAAATTGATGGTATGATAGACTATTATGAAAGTAAAGGATGCGAGATAATTTGTTTGAATGACTTATTGATTTAACAATTTTTAGGTCCATTTAATCGTACAAAGGTAGTTTTAGCATACTACTTTACTCCGTTTCTTAAAGTATCTATACGCCGCCCTACTCAATAGTTAAAGAACAATTTATTAATTTGAAGTCAAGCCATAAAATTCATTGAAGGAGAATCGGTGAATACGAGAGGTCTGGTGAATTACCATCCGAACCGATTGTTGGAGGAAAACAAGACAATTTCATAAGAATGATATTTTATGTGGATTAATTTCATTAATAGAGCCTCATGAATGAAATAAATGCGTTCTTCATTTATTAATTGGGGCGACCGACGGCGACTCCATTGGGATGAGGGAGACAGATAAGACATCACAACCACTCGCGGAAGTGATGGCTTATCGCTCACCCTGCGAATAAAGCGTCCGGCTAGCGCGGAAATCAATTCTACTTTCTATTTTAGAGATTTATTAGCTTTCCACTCTTACGAGGGTGGAAAGCTTTTTGTGTTCATGAAAAATGATAGGAAATCATTTGACTTTACAATGGAATAAATAGAAAATTATGTATATACCATAAGCAGGAAGGGAGGAAATACTAAATGGAGGGAGATCTTTATTCTCCTAGTTTATCTGGAGAACAAATAGAGGAAACGAAAAGCTATAATTTATCGAGTTTATTTATCGTAGCGGCTCTTGGGCAGCTTGTAGCGATTAGCGCACTCGGTTTACAGAATGCTATTTGGCTTAAAGTAAAAAGGAAGGTTTTGTATACACTTTTAAGCATAATTTCTGTGTTGTTTATTTTGAAATTTTATTTAATCTATGCCTATACTCATCAAATGATTGATATTGAAAGATCTACATATAGATTAATGGGGAGTGTAATGGCAATTGTATGCTTCGCAGCTGTTTATAATTTGTTAAAGGGCTCATTTAATTTACATGTGTCTACAAAGGGTGATACCAAGTCGCTTGTTGTTCCAGGCACCATTTGGTGTATTACCAGTGTGGCGGTAGAAATGATATTAATCATAACTATTTCTCTAATATAGATGCTGGGGAAGGTGACTACAGAATGATTCAGAAAGAGATGAGCTCATTTGATGTAATAGAACACTATTTTCAGATGGACCGTTATGAGCAGGTTCTAGAAATGCTAGAGGATAATATGGGTGAGCATATTAATAATGAGAAAGCCTGGTATTATCTTGGATACAGTCATTTTCAGCTAAATTCCTTTGATTTAGCTGAAAAAGAAGTGAAAGAAGCTCTACGTTTAGGTATAGATGAGGAATCTGCTTTCCATCTGTTAGGTCTAATCTATTATTCTATGGAAGAGTGGCCGGAGTCTGAAAAAGCATTACTTGAAGCACTTCGATTAAATCCGAATAATGCGGATGTTCATGCTAGCTACGCTTATTTGATGAAAAGTGTAGGTCAAAATAAAAAGGCTTCGAGGTTAATTAGAAAAGCGATTGAATTAGATCCAGAGGACGGACGTATTCAGCGATTACATTATTTAATCGAAGGTGACGAAAAAAAGGAAAAAGATCATTTAGATACCATTCAAACTTATATTAATTCAAATGATAACGAACTGAACAAACTTCTTCACTTAGGGGTAACGGCCAAAAACCGAAACAAAACAAAAGAGGCAGAGGAATATTTTCGCCAGGCATTTGCATTAGATCCGAACAATGAGAAGCTATTAAGGAATCTGCAGGAATTAGAAATTATAAACCATCCGATATTATCTATTAGTCGATGGGCAAATAAAATTGGTATGCACTATACATGGATTGTAGGGATTGGCGTTTCTATTCTCTTGTTTTCGTTAGATTTTGATACTGCAGGAGGAGCTTTATTTTCCTTATACGTGGTTTTTTGTATTTATATATGGGTATCCGAACCAATAGTGAAGTTATTATTAAAGAAGAGAAGGTGAGTAGGTGGAAAAAATAGCTTGGCTCCATCAAATGGTAGAAAAAGAACCAGAGGACCCTCAAGCACATTATTGGCTAGCGAAGGAACAAGCAGAAAATGGGAGTATTTTTGAGGCAGTGCAATCCCTATCTACTGCTCTTTCTTGCTGTGAAGACGATGAGCTTCGAAAGGAAATAATTCAAGAATTATCTATCGTAAGTATGAAATTGAAAGAACCAGTGAGCAATGAAATGGTTGTGACTACTAACGTACAAGAAGATTCGATAGATGTAGAGGAAATGGAAGAAGTAAATGAGGTGCAAATAGTACAAGAAGATTATTTAGTTGATCCAAAAGATAACTTGAGTTTATTAAAGACAAAGTTAAAGGTGATCGATGGAGAGGAGAAGCCTAGGACAGTTCAAAAGAAATCTCACCATGTTACGTTTAAAGATGTTGCTGGGTTAGTGGATCTCAAGAAAACAATCACGCTTCGTATTATTAGTCCTTTTTATAATAAAGGGTTGTTTGCAAAGTTTAAGAAAAAGTCAGGTGGCGGGGTACTGCTTTATGGCCCTCCAGGCTGTGGTAAAACGTTTATCGCAAGAGCAACAGCAGGAGAATGTAAAGCAAATTTCTATCCTGTCCATATAACAGACATCATTGATCCTCACATAGGTGTTAGCGAAAGAAATTTAAAAGGAATCTTCGACAAAGCGCGCTTCCAAAAACCAAGCATTATGTTTTTTGATGAGGTAGATACAATCGGCTTTAGCCGTTCTAAATCCTCTGCCAGTCATAGGGGAATAATCGATACTTTTCTATCTGAAATGGAAGGTATTGATACAAGTACAGATGAAGTACTTGTCATGGCTGCTACTAATACTCCATGGGATGTAGATAATGCACTCAAGCGCCCTGGAAGATTTGACAGACTCATATTTGTTGCACCCCCAGATGAAGAAGCGAGGAAACAAATCTTTCAGCTTAAACTGAGCGATCGGTATGCGGAAAATATTGATGTAGAGCTGTTAGCCCAAAAAACAGAGTTTTTCTCTGGAGCAGATATTGAAAATGTCATAGAAATAGCAACAGAAAACATCCTTTCCGAAATCTTAACAACAGGAAAAGAAAGACCTCTAAACACAGATGATATGCTTGAGGCATTAAACAATCAGCAGCCTTCCACATTGGATTGGCTACGAACAGCCAAGAATTATGTCCGTTATTCTAATCAGGGTGGATTATATAACGACATAGAAAAGTATCTCCAAAAGCATAGTCGAAGTATATAAACTGGTTTATAATAATTTATTTAAAAAAGAAGGTTAGTAGTGTTTAGATGCTACTAACCTTCTTTTTGTTGAGCACAAATAATTTAGACATGTTGTCCTCCTACTGTACATAAATTAAGTACATATCCAGACAATGGAGGTCCATATGTATTTATTTAAAAAGGGATTAGTAATTATCTTTGGTAGTATTTTTATCGCACTTGGAATAAATATATTTTTAGTACCCTATGAGATATTAGACGGTGGAGTAATAGGTATAGGGTTAATCTTAAATTATTTATGGGGTTTTAAAACAGGTGCTACTATTATATTTTTTAGTATTCCCATATTTGTAATCGCTTGGTTTAAATACCGTGAGTATTTCTATAATAGTTTGCACGGAATGATTATTTCTTCTTTTTTTATTGATTTACTTAAACCATTCAGTACAATAGTAGTTTTCGATTCTGTTCCAAGTGCTATAGTCGGTGGTTCGATGGTAGGCATCGGGATAGGTTTCATGCTTAGGTACCGGACAAGTACAGGAGGAACAGATTTAATCGCGCAGTTTATAAGTGCCAAAACAGGTGTAAATGTAGGGATTAATATCTTTGTAATCGATTCATTAGTATTGGTAGTGGGAGGACTTTTACTTTCCATGGATTCTTTTTTACTCTCAATCATGACTATATTATCAGTGGCAATGACTACAAGTCTAATTGCTAGAAAGACAATGTCTAAGCCGATATCCAAGGAAAGTGTAGTACATTAGATTTATCTAAGGTTTTTCTTTCTAGTGCTAATATGCTTTTATTAATCAAAATCACGATAAAAATTCAATAACATATATCTGAATATTAAATAAATTGATAGAATAAAGTATTGACGAAAAAGGGAGGAAAATGTAGATGCGAATAATGTATACTAACGGCAATATTTTTACGATGAACTTGGAGGAACCGCTTGTCCAGTCCATAGTGATAGAAAATGAAAAAATTATAGATTTAGGAACGAATGAGGATATGCTCCTTCAATGGGGAAGAGATCATACGACCGTAATTGATTTGGATGGTAAGTATGTATTTCCAGGATTGATAGACAGTCATTTACATATTTCGAGTGTAGGGATTAATGCACAGGAGTTAGACCTGACTGGAATTGAAACGAAAGAGAAACTACTAAATGTGATTAGTAACAAGGCTAGCTCTATTCAACCTGGTGAATGGATCCTAGGTAGAGGCTGGGATGAGAATATCTTCCCCGACAAGCAAATTCCTTCCATTGAAGAATTAGACTATGTCTCACCGGGCTCCCCATTATTTTTACCAAGAATTTGTGGGCATGCCTTCCTAGTAAATTCAAAGGCTTTAGAGCAAAGTGGGTATCACCCAGATATGACTATTCCTTATGGGGGAACAGTCGTAAAAAGTTTGGAAACAAATAAACCGAATGGATTATTACTTGAGACAGCCTCAGATTTAATTACAGAAAGAATACCAACCAAAAGCTACGATCAGCTCAAAGTTGCTTTAAAGTGGGGCTTAAAGGAAGCTCTAAAATTTGGCATGACAAGTATTCATACGAATGATCCTACATATTTGAATGGTGCTAGGCAAACATACAAGCTCTTTGATGAACTTATCAATCAAGAAGGAATGGGCCCACGAAGTAATCTATTAATGGACTATAAATATCTGGAAGAACTAAAGGATGCCGGTATGTCTGCTGGGTTTGGTAATGATAAAGTGACGATCGGGGCGATAAAGTTTTTTGCTGATGGTGCATTGGGAGGAAGAACAGCGCTTTTATCGGAGCCTTATGCTGACAATCCAGGTAATTATGGGAGCGCGATGTACGATAAGGAAGAGCTTTTGCAACTTATGAAAAATTGTAGAGAATTTAACATGCCAATTGCAGTGCATACCATTGGTGATCAGGCATTAATAGATGTTTTAGATAACCTAGACCAGCTAAAACCAGTTGCTTTTAGAGATAGACTAATACACGTGTCTATTTTAAACAATGAATTAATTGAGCGCCTAGCCAGCCCTCATCGAATAATTGATGTACAACCTAGATTTATAGCAAGTGATTATCCTTGGATTGTCGACCGTATAGGGGAGACTCGTGCCAAAATGTCCTATCCATTTAAAACTTTACTTGAAAGAGGTGTAATCACTGCGGGTAGCTCTGATGCACCAATAGAGCCCTTAAATCCTTTGCTAGGAATTCATGCAGCCGTTACTCGTAAAAAGATAGGAGAAGCACATAATGGCTATAATGAAGCAGAGAAAATTTCCATGTTTCAGGCGTTTAAAATGTTTACTATTGGAGGAGCTTTTGCCACTAATGAAGAACACACCAAAGGAACTTTAGAAAGAGGGAAGTTCGGGGATATGACTGTATTGAACAAAAATCCATTTACTATGGAAAATGCAGATCAACTGTTAGAAACAGAAGTAGAAATGACTATTATTGGCGGAGAAATAAAATATAGAAAATAATAGAATAAGGGGGTTACAGCATGGAAGCGTTATTGGAAACGATAGTAGCATGGCTATGGGGTTTACCATTAATATTTACAGTTCTCTTTGTAGGACTCTACTTTACAATAGGAAGTAAATTGTTTCAATTTGGCTATCTGCCTCATATTTTCAAGGTAACTTTCGGGGAACTATTTAAAAAGAAAGATAAATCAGCTGATACAAAGGGTATATTAACGCCATTTCAAGCTGTAAGCACAGCGATAGGAGGTAGCGTCGGAGTAGGAAATATAGGTGGTGTCGCGACCGCTATAGCTATTGGTGGACCCGGTGCAGTCCTGTGGATGTGGTTGACTGCTTTACTAGGGATGATCACGAAGACTGTTGAAGTAACTTTATCGGTCCATTATCGAAATACAGACGAAAAAGGACAGCCATTTGGTGGGCCCACTTATTATATGGAGAAGGGCTTAGGAGAAGAGAAAAACTTTAAGTTTTGGAAGATACCTGCCATTCTTTTTGGCATAGGGATATTTACTACATTCTTCATCACGCTTCAAAATTATACGATTTCCGAGGCATTAAGTTCTACGTTTAATATAAGTATGATCCCTGCATCCTTCATTTATCTAGTTCTCATTTATATTATTATTTATGGAGGAATTAAACGGATTGGAGAAATCGCTGGACGACTTGTACCTTTTATGTGTATTTTTTACGTGCTGGCTGGACTATTTATAATTTTAAAAAATTACTCTGAGATTATTCCGGTTTTTTCTTTAATATTTGATAGTGCTTTTAATGGAACTGCCGCAGTAGGTGGGTTCGCTGGAGCAGCAATCGCACAAGTAATTCGCATGGGAGTAGCAAGAGCAGTCTATAGTAATGAGGCTGGATGGGGGACATCCCCAATGATTCACTCTACGGCTAAAACTAGTCATCCGGTTAAACAAGGAATGTGGGGAGCAGTAGAAGTATTTATAGATACTATGATCGTTTGTACAATTACGGCATTTACTATTATTATCACCGGTGCTTGGTCTTCAGGATTAGATGGTGCTGCGTTAACACTGTCGGCTTTTGAGATTGGAATTGGTGAATTTGGCAGATATGTAATCACTATTTCTATTTTCCTCTTCGGTCTAACTACATCTACAGGCTGGTATACGTACTATGAAATTTTGTTAAGACAAGTCTTTGGGGATGAAAAGAAGTTAACGTTAAAATATAAGATTTTGCTTTGGTTTAAATGGCTTTACCCAATACCTGGGTTCCTTATGGTTGTTTATGCTGTGATGTATAACCTGCCTGGGAAGGCGGTATGGTATTTTGCTGATATAACTACAGCGATCCCTACCTTCGTAAACTTAGTTGTCTTACTATTTTTAAGTAAGAAATTCTTTGAGTTATTAAGAGATTACAAGGCTAGATATTTAAATATAGGCGTGGTGGATCCAAACTTTAATGTGTTTTATGAGGATCGTTTGAAGAAGAAAAAATGATTTTCGCCATGGGAGAGAATCACGTATAAAGGTATGAGCAAACATGAATGTATATACATTCACGTCAGACTGTAGGCAAAATCCAAAAATTTTGGAGTTTGCCTACAGTCTTTTTTCTTTTAAAATAGAAGTAACGCGAGGAAGAGTTGATTTCCGCTACGAACGGACGCTTTCCGCGGGCACGGCTTCAGCCGCTTCCCTCGCTGCGCTCAGTCCAGGGTCTTCAGCTCGCGCTGTTCCCGCTGGAGTCGCCGTTCTTCGCTCCAATCAACGGGGCCTCCTATAAAATGAATGAGGTGATGGATATGATGACGAAAAATCAAACCAATGAACGCGAACAATTAGAAATCTTGACTATTGAACAGTTGGTACCACAAGACCATCCTGTTCGTATGTTAGATGCGGCAATTGATTTTTCCTTTATCTATCCATTGGTTGAAAACCTTTATTCGACAATAGGGAGACCTAGTATTAACCCAGTGGTACTTATCAAGATGACTTTTATCCAATATACCTTTGGTATACGGTCCATGCGCCAAACCATTAAAGAGATTGAAACCAACATGGCATACCGATGGTTTCTAGGCTTTGGTTTCCATACCGAGGTTCTCCAGTTCTCAACTTTCGGGAAAAACTATGTCCGTCGTTTTGCAGACACAGATCTATTCGAGCGGATTTTCTACAGAGTATTAAAGGAGGTCGCAGATCGTGGGCTCCTAAGTCCGGATCATGTCTTTATTGATTCGACCCATGTGAAAGCTAGTGCTCAATAAGAGAAAGTTTGAGAAGAAGGTTGTTCGTAAAGAGACGCGGGCTTATGAAAAGAGGCTCCAGGAGGAGCTCAACCTCGACCGGGAAAAGCATGGGAAGAAACCATTCCCGCATGAAAAAGGACTTACGTCATAACTATGAAATGAAAGAAATTTACGGGAAACGTAAAGAGACGATCGAGCGTGTCTTTGCCGATGCCAAAGAAAAGCATAGTATGCGATGGACAACCTTAAAGGGTCTTAAAAAATTGTCCATGCAGGCGATGCTAACTTTTGCTGCCTTAAATCTTAAGAAGTTGGGCAACTGGACCCGGAAAACGCCAAAAATGGCGTAAAACAAACAAAATCGAGAGCTGAATTAGCTCTTTTTCCAGAATGTAAACTGTGATAATAGCAAAAGGGTTGGAAATGGTTTCGATTTCCAACCCTTTTGTCTACACTCTGACGTGAATGTATATACATTCACGTTTCCTTTTTGTACACGGACATTAAGGATTCATACTGTTCAGTATTAAAATCCTTCTGCCCTCGCATAAATTTTTCTTTTAGATTAAAATAACATATCTCTAAATATTCTTTCGTATGATGATGCTCAAATGGATTTGTTAGCGTTTTATAAGAGCGGCCTTCAAAATATTTTTCCATTTTGTCTACTGTACGTATATTTATGTTGCGTTTACGCATTTCCAGTAAGACCAATTGGGTATAAGCAAACAGATCATCTTTTGGGTAGTCATAAATATAGTTTATTAAAATATGGCGATCTTCTTTCGCAAAAATACTGTTTAACTCACGCCATTGTGCCAACAGTTGGGATTTCGGTAAAGAGCTTAGTAAATGTTGGTGCCATAAGCGCAAAAGATAACATCTCCTTTATAAAGTTGACTCTGTGCTAGAAACATTCATGGTATTTCAAACAATGATAATAATTGAATTTTTGCATTTGTTCGCTACAAAGAGAATTGAGATATGGTGTAAAATGTAAAATAACTGTGCTATTATTAGGTAAATGGAGGTGCCAGAATGCCAACAATAGCATTGCCTGGTTTTTTATTTACTATCATAGTTCTTGCTTTTATTGCAATTATAGCACTTATTATTATCTTTATGGCTACAAGTAAAACAAAAAAAGGATGACCTTCTAGGTGATCTTAAAGGGGAGATTCACTTAAATGGTTTTAAGGATGCTTTTAGAAATTCTTCGTATCATTTTCATTTTTGCGATCCTAGGTGTAATTTTGAGTGGTTTACTAAATGAAATCTATACTAAGTTCGAGGCGGGAACTTATTCCTGGTTAGGTAGCGTGGCGATTTTATTATTACTATTTGTACTATATAGAAATAAACTTCAATTTTCAGGTTGGTATAAAGGAGAAGGAAGAAAAAAATTACCCAATTCAGTTACTTATGCTATTGCTACAGTGTCAGTTTTTATGATTGTCTCTCCTTTTATTGTAGGTTAAAGGAGTTCCTAAAATCAAACAAAGCCCTCGTAATATATAGAGGGCTTGGGACTAGCTTAAGATGTCTTTGCTTTTGGAGTTCTTTTCCGAGCGGGCGTCTTTTTCTTTTTTGTTTTATCTAGGGAAGCCTGTAACGCTGCCATTAAATCCGTAACATTTGATGCGGCTGCAGGCTGTTGTTTACTGTCCGTTTCAATAGGCGGACTGCTAACTTTTTTCTCTTCGATTAATTCCATAAGTGCAGTGCGGTAATCATCTGTGTATTTTTCAGGGTTAAATTCAGTAGTTAGCTGATCGACTAATAGCAAGGCAGTTTCTAATTCCTTTTGTACGACTGTTTGGTCAAGTGGGATATTTGGAACTTCTGAAGCCTTTCTCACTTCATCAGGGAAATGAATAGTTTCCATAACGAGCAATTCCTTGTATACACGCACAACTGCTAGCTGTTCTTTAGCTCTTATAATAATTTTAGCTACGCCAATTTTGCCAGATTCCTCTAAAGCTTTTCTTAAAAGAGAGTATGCCTTAGAGCCACCACTGTCAGGAGCTAAAAAATAGCTTTTTTCAAAATAGATAGGATCAATTTCTTCTAGTTTCACAAAATCGATTATTTGTACGGCTTTATCCTCATTTTCCTTTCGTAGCTTTTCAAGTTCCTCTTCATCCAAGACGACAAACTTGTTTTTAGAATACTCGTAAGCCCTCACGATATCTTCAGGCTTCACTTCTTCACTACAGCCCTCACAAACCTTTTTATAGGAAATGGGCTTCATGCATTCCTTATGAAGTTGGCGTAATTTAATATCTTTATTGTCAGTAGCAGTATGAAGCTTTACAGGAATATTGACAAGTCCAAAACTGATGCTTCCTTTCCAAACTGTATGCATATGTGTTACACCTGCTTTTCTTTTCCCTTACTATGATATCTTTCGACTGGTTTTATGTATGAGGAAGATAAATTTATCAAAAGCTAATGAAAAAGAAAGGAGGAAAGAATATTAAACCGATGCTTTTAACTCCTAGTGACGATATTCCTTCAGATAAGGATTGGATATATGAAACTAAATATGATGGTTTTCGATGTATATTAGAATGGCATGAGGAACCTATAATAAAAAGTAGAAATGAGAACGTTCTTAATAAAATGTTTCCGGAAATTATCCAATTCTGCCTTTCTATTCAGGACAAAATAAAACCATACTTACCAATAGTGATGGACGGGGAGATTGTACATTTAGTAAATAATTATAAGAGTAATTTTACAGTCGTTCAAACAAGAGGTAGGATGAGAACTAAAGATGCAATTGAACAGCATGCTGCTAAATTTCCTTGCCACCTAGTTATTTTTGATCTCATGACCATTAATGGAGAAGGCATTCATAGTCTTCCACTTGTTACACGAAGAGAGAGGCTTAGTCTAATATTTAAAAAGCTTAGTCTACCTACTGCTGATTATGAAAATGATACACGGCTACAAATAATTGAACAAAGTAAATGGAGTAAACAACTATGGGGAAAGATTGTAGCTCATAATGGAGAAGGAATAGTTGCAAAGAAGAAGAATAGTTTCTGGACTATTGGAAAGCGTTCAACTGATTGGCTCAAAATCAAAAATTGGAAGATTACAACCATCATTCTAACATCATTTGATAAGAACAATAATTATTTTTTTGGAGCTATCTATGAACAGGATAAATTAATAGAAGTGGTCAACTTTAGCCACGGACTCAAGGAAGAAGAGCTTCTAACGCTTCAAAACTTTTTTTATTCTAATGGTCAAATGGTTGGGAAAAATAAGTGGATCATAGAACCTTCTATATGCGTGGATATTGCTTCAATCGACTTTGACGGAAAAAGTTTGAGAGAACCAAGGTTCCATCAGTTTAATTTTGATTGTGAACCAGCTGATTGTACAAGAAGACAATTTAATTTACAATTATACTCTTTACCCGAAAAAGTGAAAGTAACTCATCCAGACAAGCCTATATGGCTTTCAAATGATATTAGAAAAGAGGACTATCTCTATTATCTTCAACGAGTCTCTTCTTATATGATACCTTTTTTAAAAAATAGACTCTTGACTGTCATTAGATATCCACATGGAACGATAAGGGAAGAACGATTTTATCAAAAGAATTGGGAGGATAACATCCCTAAATATGTAGAAACTAAACTTTTTGAAGATAATAGGTATGTTATTTGTAATAATATCGAAACTCTTCTTTGGCTGGGAAATCAGCTAGCCCTAGAATTCCATATTCCTTTTCAAACAATTGATACAGAAATGCCAACAGAAATTGTATTTGACTTAGATCCACCTTCAGTGGATTATTTTTGGATGGCAGTTGAAGCTGCAGTTAGAATGAAAGCTATTTTCGATGAATTTTCTCTTGTTTCATTTATTAAGACATCAGGGGGAAAGGGATTGCAAATTTATATTCCACTACCTAAAGGTACTTTCTCCTACGAGAACACCAGGATTTTCACTAAGTTTGTTTGCGATTTTCTATGTGAGCAAGAGCCAAACCTTTTTACGACTGAACGCATGAAAAAAAATAGAGATAACAAGCTTTACCTGGATTACGTGCAGCACCATGAAGGGAAAACAATTATTGCTCCCTATTCTACACGCGGTAACGAGGGTGGCTATGTTGCTACTCCATTAAATTGGGTAGAGGTAAATAAAGAGCTGAGTCCCACTTTGTTTACTATTCCAATGATTTTAGAAAGAGTTAGTAAGCATGGAGATATATTTCATACGTTTAGACACGTAGACAATCAACGTGCATTCAAAAAAGTAATAGAACAGTTAAAAAACATATTATTTTAAGTAAATGCTTGAGAGAAAGGCCCTATTTTAAGGAGAATATGTTTTAGTCTTTAAAAGGTGGGAATATGATTAGTGAGCCTGAAAGAAAGCTCAAAAACAAAGTAAGAGGAGGAATTAATATGGCTAACAACAACCAAAGCAATCGCGGAAGAAATAACAACGGAAACATGTCATTTGAAGAAGCAGGACGTAAAGGCGGGGAAGCTACCTCCAATAATCATGGACAAGAATTCTATGAGGAAATCGGACGCAAAGGCGGAGAGGCCACTTCCGACAACCATGACAAAGACTTTTATAAGGAAATTGGTAAAAAGGGTGGAGAGTCGCGAGGCAACTCCAACAACAATTAAACTCAAGGCTGTATAAATAAATTCAACCTAACTAGAACCAAGAAATCCGAGAATAAATTTTAAGAGAATCTAAATAGTGAGTTTTAACTATTACTAGGAGGATGATTTTAATGGCAAACAATCGAGGAAATAATAATGGTAAAATGTCTGTAGAAGAAGCAGGACGTAAAGGTGGAGAAGCAACCTCCAATAATCACGGACAGGAATTCTACGAGGAGATCGGACGCAAAGGCGGAGAAGCCACATCCGATAATCATGACAAGGATTTTTATGAGGAAATAGGTAAAAAAGGTGGAGAGTCGCGAGGCAACTCCAACAACAATTAAAGTCAAAGCTATATGAATAAATAAAAAATGTTAATCACTAACTAAAATCCATGTTTAACAAAACCGAATTCAAAATAATCCACACGAAATTTTAAGAGAATCTAAATAGTGAGTTTTAACTATTACTAGGAGGATGATTTTAATGGCTACAAACAATCGAGGAAACAATAATGGTAAAATGTCTGTAGAAGAAGCAGGACGTAAAGGTGGAGAAGCAACCTCCAATAATCACGGACAAGAATTCTACGAGGAAATCGGACGCAAAGGCGGAGAAGCCACATCCGATAACCATAACAAAGACTTTTATAAGGAAATTGGACGTAAGGGCGGGGAATCTCGTCAACAAGGTAATAACTAATTACTTCAGTCTGATATACAAAAAGAAGACTATCTCTGCAATACCCGAGTCGATTATGACTCGGGTATTTTTTGTTATTAGCATGTTGTAAGGAACAATATATCAGATATACACGAAGGTTATAGGCTTTTTAAAATAATACTTATAAAGAATTCCTTTTTGTATTCAAAGAAAGAATACTGTTTATTTCCTCGGAAATGATATAAGTATAATTACATCTTAATTAGTCGTCATAACCACATGTTACATAATGTTAGGTATAGAATCCAAATTGTTTATTGTAAAAATTAAAAAGAGATCTCAACTAGCGTGCCCCGAATAATGATACCAGATAAGTGAAAAACACTTCTAATTGCTTATTAAAAAGCATATAAAGTTCATTATATACTTACTTACTTGAATTGTGCTTTAAGATTTAATACAAAAATATTGTAAAATTTTAGTTATTGTTATATAGTATTACTCATTGAAAACTTGTCCTAACAATAAATACACAAGGGGTAAAAAAGAAACATAATGACATATGTTAAAGCGCAAAATAATATAGAAGAAATAATCCATTCAACAGTGCACTCGGTTAACATGACCATGGAGGTTTATAAAGACAATTCAGGGATTAATATGAGCTATAACTTTATAGGTAATTATATCGGGGTAGATTTGAACAGATTATTTATAGCCATAGAAGAAATGCCTTACCCTTTAACAATGGAGTTATATGTTAAAATACTTACAATTCATGAGCTAGGTCATGCCATGGATCGTGTTGCATTAATGAATACTCTGGAGCGAACAAAAGAAATTTTTCATATGAAACAAAATCATTCGATAAAAGAAATTTACAATAATTTAGAAATGTTATCTATGATTTTGGAAGAACATGAAATGAATCTTGTCTTTGAGGAAATAGCCTGGACTAATGCGGAGACACTTAACGAAGCATATAAAATAGTAAATCCTGTTTATTTAGAGGTTGTTAAAAAACATAGCTTGTCTACCTATATAAATTCTTACGAGGCTGATCTTTCTATTTATAACAGACTTATGGAAGAAACCAATGAACAAATCGCGTAAGTCCTAGTCATCTGTAATCTATATACAGATGGCTTAATTTTTTCTCTAAGGTTTCACTAATCTCTAAAAGGGAATATATATGGTAAATCCATATAGAGAAAGAAGGAAATCTTAATGCAGCACAATAACGAGCAAAAAGATATGAGACAACCAAATAGCTTTCAAGAGCAAGGTAATTCTGTTCATCCCAAAGAAGAAAAAGATACTAGACAGCCTAATAGTTTCCAGGAGCAGCCTCCACTTACGGAAAAGAACCCAACACAAAAAGCCAAAGAAAAACAAGGCTTTTCGATGAATGATACAATTAGTAGACAAGAAGATAGCTTCAATAAATAAGTGAGTGTTTGAAAGGGTATTCCTTGAAAGAATTATTTAGGGATATCCTTTTATTTTTATATAAAGCTTTGTTAAAGTTATGGGTTTATTTTACTAACATTTCTTTTTTATAGTGACTGTTAACTATATATAAGTGACCTTCAAATGACTACTAAAATCATAAATAAATTATGAAATTGGGGTTGGTGACAGTTTTTCAGCTTTGTTTACGCGAGTAAATTTTTAGCGATATATCAATGCTAAAGCTGTTCCATTTATTGATTGGAGCGCCAGACGGCGACTCCTACGGGATGAGTGAGTCAGATCAGACATCACAACCGCGAGCGTCAGCGATGGGTGGTGGCTTATCGCTCACCCCGAGGAAAGCGTCCGGCTGGTGCGAAAAATCAATTTCAATGATTTCTTTACATCATAAATCAACCCTACTCTTTTAACATAGCCATATATAATAATATGACCCTATCTTAATAACGTAATTTCTCACATAGTTATTTTTATATTAAGTAAAATATGACCAGGCTGGTTTATTTCTTGTGATTATAAATGAATTACCTTTTTTACAGTTTGTAGTTAGTACATAAGTAAGAGTTAGTATAAAATAATACATATACATAGTGAAAATAAAAGGCGGCGGAATATATTGAAGAAGAAAAAACATAAACTTCAAACAAATGAAAATGTAATTGTGTTTCCAGGAATGGTGGACACATTAATAAGTGATGGACTTGCCTATGCGGAGGCTAATAATTATGTCAAAGCAGCAGCTTGCTTTGACGAAGCGAAGAAATATGTGGTACTCGATGATGTGATTCTAAGTGTTTATGTGCTTACCTTATTAGAAACTAGGAGGGCCAAAGAGGCAAAGCAAATATGTGAGGGCCTACTAGAAGAGAAATCTCCGGTTTTTGAACAGATAGTAGAGCTTTACTTGACTATATTATTAGATTTAAAGGAGTATTACGAGTTAAATCAAGTGATTAACCGAATTTTAACTGAATATAATTTTTCAGATGAAAGAAAGACCAATTTTAATCAGCTAAAAGATTTAAGTAATCGCCTTGCTAACGAGCAACCACTTATAGATGATAATGAGGAAACTGCTCTTATACCTATTGAGAAGGAGCAACTTGAGTTAAAAACGTTTAAACAACTAAGCTTTGTTGAACAGGAGCAAATTCTACAGCAAGCTTTTTATAGAGACATCCATTCAGCTATTCCTGAAATTAAGGCTATTGTAGAATATCCTGACGTTTCTCCGACCGTTCAAACACTAGCACTTTTACTATTGGGTAGTGCTGGAAATACAGATACGATCACAATCAGTAAGTTTGGTTTGACTCAGCAGGTAAATCCTTCTTCTCCTCCTCCTCAAACAGGTGTAGATCGAATGGAAGAAATAAATCAGCATGTACAAGAATATCTTCAAAAGGACCCATCTAAGCAAATGCTCACGACGGAGCTTTTACACCGCCATGCCTATGCTCTTTTTCCTTTTGACTGGCAAGGGTACAAAAATGAAGAGGTTGCAATGGCGTACATTGACTTTATTAAAATTATGTTTGGGGAAGAAAACGTGCATTTAAATTCCTTGTTGGAATTTATTGAGACAATAGAAAATTCGATAGAAAAGCCTTAAGTTAATTTCTCGCGTCTTTTAAAGGAATACAAATTTTTATTTCATAAATATAAGAAACTCATTCGTTACCGCTTAAGCTTAAGTAGTAATTAATGAGTTTTTTTAATGGGAAAAAATGAAACTATATTTTATTTAAAAAGAATTATATTGACTTTTTTTATCAATTCAAATAATATACAAATAATTGCTAATATTTTGTAAAATTTAGTTATTTTGAGAAATAGTGTTGTAAAGTAATCATCTTGTTGTGGCAACGGGCGACTAAAGTGGAGAAAGTGAGCCAATAAGAAACCACACTTACATGTATTATAGTTTTTCCTTCTCTAGCATCACACTAATAACTTAGTATTATATAAATTTTATGGAAAAGGAGGGCATTTATTAGTTGTATAAAAATAAGAATTGGAAAGAGGAGGAAAAGAATGAATAGAAGGTATTTTAAAGCCTTTATTGCTGTGTTACTTACGTTTACCCTATTCTTTACAAGTATCGAAACAGGAAGTGCGGTGAGTACAATCTCTCCTAAGGTTGAAATGAGAGCTTCATGGATTTCTACTGTTGCAAATATAGACTTGAAGCCAGGTATGGATGAAGCTGCTTATACATCATGGGCTCGTTCTACCATCAAAGAGTTAGAACGAAAAAATTTTAATACAGTTGTTTTTCAAGTTAAACCAACTGCAGATGCATTATATCCATCTGAGCTAGCACCTTGGTCACGTTATATTACAGGTAGTAAACAAGGGACAAACCCAGGTTACGATCCGTTGCAAATTATGCTAGATACTGCACATGAACATGGTATGGAGTTACATGCTTGGATCAATCCTTACCGAGTTACAATGGCTAATCAAAAACTAGAGGAACTAGCACCAAATAATATAGCTTCTATTCATCCTGAATGGGTAGTAAAGCATGGGACTCAATATTACTTAAATCCAGGAATTCCAGGCGTCCAAAGTTATTTAATAGATGCTGTAAAAGAACTAGTAACAAATTATGACGTGGATGCGGTTCACATGGATGATTATTTCTATCCAGGAGTTAATTTTGATGACGCTGCAACCTACGCACAGTATGGTGCTGATTTTAACGACATCGGTGACTGGAGACGTAATAACGTCAATGAACTAGTTCAACATATTAATAGTAACATCAAACAAATTAAGTCTTGGGTACAATTTGGTATTTCTCCATCAGGAATTTGGAGAAATAGTAAGGACGATCCGAATGGAAGCGAGACAAATGGATCTGCTCATTATGACTCACTTTTCGCAGACAGCAGAAAGTGGATTCAATCAGGGTATATAGACTATATAACACCGCAAGTATATTGGTCTCGTCAGTTGGCTATAGCAAACTACTCGGTGCTTCTAGAGTGGTGGAGCAGACAAACAGAAGGATATCCGATAAATCTTTACATTGGAATGGCAGATTACAAAGTTAATGCTAACTTTGATACGGCGTGGGACAATCCGTATGAATTACCAGAGCAAATTTTGGACAACCGTACAAATGGAAAGACGATGGGCCAAATGCATTTTACTCTCCGGGATATCCTTGCAAATAAGCTTGGCTATGCTGATATAGTAGAAAATGAAATTTATCAGTCAAAATCATTAACCCCTCCTACTCCATGGAATGGAGCAGAAGAACCTAAAAAACCAATATTAGTTACAGCTAAAAATGATGGGAATTCTGTACAAATATCAATCGACAATAAGAAGCGTGCAGATGCTAGGAAATATGTAATTTACCGCTTTGAGGGCAATAAAGCAGGGGATTACAATGATCCCAAAAATATTGTTGGGGTAGTTTTTGATCAAAATGGTTATGCAACATTCCAGGACAATAATGTGGATCCGAATAAGCGATACACTTATGGTGTAACATCTATTTCTTACACAGGTGTGGAAAGCAAGAATGCCGAGGAAACAAAAACCAAAAAGTAAGCTATAAAAAACCTGTGGCCATTTAGGCTTCAGGTTTTTTATATGGATGAACATCTATCTTTATAAAACATAAATTGAAATATTAAAACGAAAATAATTATAAATTTCAAAAATCATGTTTCATTTTTAAAATAAATATGATATGTTATTTAATATTCAGACTTTATAGAAAAGTCGTTTTTATGAGAACGTTTTTTAAAATTGATATAAAGAAGGTGTTTATTTGAGTCAACAGGTTGCGACTATTCAAGTCGGACAATTAATGGTTGTAGGATTTAAAGGGAAAATTGCACCAGAGGGTATCATTGACCTGATCCATCGACACCGAATCGGTGGAATTATATTGTTTAGTCATAATGTTGGTACACCTCAGGAGCTCTTAAGTTTAACCTCATCTCTTCAGCGCGAAGCACAAAAAGCGGGCTATGAATATCCTCTTCTGATTTGCCTGGATCAAGAGAATGGGGTAGTACGTAGATTGGGGAAAGGTACAACTACATTCCCTGGAGCAATGTCCATTGGGGCCACGGCAAACTCAAAAAATGCTTTTGATATAAGCCTTGCCACTGGAAAAGAGCTGAAAGAGTTAGGGGTTAATTGGAATTTAGCACCTGTACTAGATGTAAATAATAACCCAGATAATCCGGTTATTGGGGTTCGATCCTTTGGAGAAAATCCACATTTAGTAGCTGAATTCGGGAAAAATGCAATGAAGGGCTTGCAAAATGCAGGAGTGATCACTACATTAAAGCATTTTCCAGGTCATGGTGATTCAAATGTAGATTCCCATTTATCCCTTCCAGTGATAGGTCATACAAGAGCAAGGTTAGATGAAGTAGAGCTTGTACCATTCCAAGCTTGCATTGCCGAAGGGGCAGATACTATTATGTCTGCTCATGTTTATTTTCCTGCAATTGAGGACAGAGAAAATGTCCCTGCAACTTTGTCCAAAAAAGTAATTAGTGGGCTGTTGAGAGAGGAACTTGGATTTGACGGTGTGGTCACAACAGATTGTCTGGAAATGAAGGCAATTTCAGAAACAATTGGTACTGAAAAAGGTGCCGTTGAGGCCCTTAATGCAGGTGTAGACTTAATAATGGTCTCACATACACATGAGGTTCAGCTACGTACGATAAAGGAATTAGAGCTAGCCTTAGCTCAGGGTGTATTACAAGAAGAGAGCTTAAAGGCTTCCCTTAATCGCATTAATAGACTTAAGGAAAAATATTTGTCTTGGGAAAAGACTCCCTTCCATTCCGAGTTTGTTTCTCTTGGTAGTGAAGAACATAAAATATTAGCTGAGAAGGTATTTAAAGAGAGCGTTACAATCGTGAAGAATGAGGGCCTACTACCTTTAAAGGTGGATCAAAATATTTTAGTCATTAATCCACCTAACCAAACTATTTACGGTGTTGAGGATGTAAAAGAAATAAAAGCAACACTTAGTGATGCATTGAAGGAATTTAGTGATCAAGTAGAAGCTTATGATTTTCCAGAGTCATTCACTCTTAAGGAAATAGATACACTCATTCAAAGGGCAAAAGAATTTGATGTAATTGTTATTGGTACTCTGTCTGTATCTGCTGCAAGTTATGAGACAGAGTTATTTAATAGACTTTTAAAATTAGATATTCCGATTGTTGGAGTAGCAATGAGAAATCCATATGATTTAAGGTTTTTCCCGGATGTAACGGCATATTTAGCAACCTATGAATTTACTTATCTTGCATTAAGAACCGCAGCTCAAGCGATATTTGGAAAAGTCTCGGTTAGTGGAAAACTTCCAGTAACTTTACTTGAAACAAAGACAACATTTTAGGGGGTGAGGGATACATAAGCAGGGAGGGAAGAAGTGTTTACAAGAATAGTTTGTTTTGTTTCATAGCAATGACTATTTTAAAAAAACTAGGGGGTATTACAAATGAGAGGTAAAAAGATAATTTCGTTAGCACTTATAGCAGCATTAGCCTTAGCAGCATGTTCGGATGATGAAGCAAAAGGTACTGTAGAACCAGATAGCAAAAATTTTAACAAAACTGGCATGCCTATTGTAAACGAAACAATTAAATTGGACATTTTTGCTGGTAAGTCGGCTACTACAGCTGATGATTGGAACGATGTATTAATACTTAATGAATATGAAAAAATGTCAAATATAGATATCACGTGGCAGCAGGTACCAGCCGATGGATTACAAGAGAAACGTAACCTTGCGTTAGCTAGTGGAACGTTGCCAGACGTTTTTTATGCAGCAACTATTCCAGTAGGGGATTTACAAAAATATGGCCAGCAGGGCACATTTATTCCTTTGAACGACTTAATCGAGGATTATGCACCTAATCTAAGTAAAGTGTTAGAAGCAAATCCTGAAATTAAAAAAGGACTTACATTCCCGGATGGTAATATTTATTCCTTCCCTACTATTTATTCACCAGAGTTTACATCTCTTTTAATAGGTGCTAAGCCTTGGATTAAACAAGATTGGTTAGATCAATTAGGTATGAAAAATCCTGAGAATTTAGATGAGCTATATGCTTACTTGAAGGCAGTAAAAGAAACCGACCTGAATGGAAATGGAAAAAATGACGAGATTCCTTTAAGTAGTGTTTCTATGACTCGTATACTACATTGGATTTCCGGTGCATTCGGTGTACAAAACAAAGGGTCTCTTCACACTTTACTTGATACCGACTCTGCTGGTGAGCTTCGTTTCTTCCCAACGGCTCCAGAGTATAAAGAAATGTTAGAGTATATGCATAAATTATATTCAGAAGGCTTAATCGATCAAGGTATTTACTCCATTGACGTTCCTAAATATTTGGCTGCTGCAGCTGAGGAGTTGTATGGAGCTACTCAATTCTACAACCCTGTTGAACTCTTTGGAGAAGAAATCGGTAAGGACTATGTGGTAGGAAATGCACTTGCTGGCCCGAGTGGGGAAAAACTATACACAGGAATTACCTCTCCATTAAGAGACTTAGGAAACTTTGCTATTACGAGTGAAAATAAATACCCTGCTGAAACGGTAAGATGGTTAGATCATTTCTACAGTGATGAGGGAGCTTTGATGTTCTTCATGGGAATTGAAGGAGAAACTTTTGAACAAACAGCAGATGGACCGAAGCTATTAGATAAAATCACAAATAGTAAAGACGGACTTACGATGACACAAGAACTAGCTAAATATTTAATCAATCCAGGTGGAAATCATCCAGTAATGATTACAGATGATTACTTCACTGGATCAGAGAATGCACCAGGTGATAAAGAGGCTACGAAAGAGCTTGAACCATATTTAATAGATGAAGTATGGCCTAACTTTACCTATACTGCAGAGGAAAATGATCGAGTATCAGTTTTAAAAGCAGATATTGATAAATACGTACAAGAAATGCAAGCGAAATTTATAACAGGAGAAACTCCTTTAACTGAATGGGACTCTTATGTGGGAACCATTGAAAAAATGGGATTAAAGGACTTCATGGAGCTTCAACAAAAGGCGTATGAAAGATACAAAGATTAATAAATGAGTTGCTTTCTAATTTGCAGAGGAAGTATCTTCCTCTGCAATATTAGAAAAACGGGGAGAAGGGGGTAAAAATATGCACATTAATGAAACAAAAGCAAAGCATGGGGTTGTTCCGAAAGTGAGTCGTTTTGCTAAAATTAAAAGAAATTTCCTAAAAAGCTGGCAGCTCTATGTTTTCTTACTTCCTGCGCTTTTATATTTTTTAATCTTTCACTATGTTCCTATGTATGGAGTACAAATAGCCTTTAAAAACTTTATGGCTAATCAAGGGATTTGGGGAAGTCCGTGGATTGGATTTGATCATTTTACGCGCTTTTTTGATTCATACTACTTTTGGAGATTAATAAAAAATACAATCATTCTTAGTCTATATCAATTGTTATTATTCCCTTTGCCAATTATTTTGGCCCTTTCATTAAACGAGCTGAAAAATGGTGCTTTTAAAAAATGGGCTCAAACACTTACATATGCTCCTCACTTTATATCCGTAGTTGTAGTAGTTGGGATGATTGTTATTTTCTTAGATCCTGTAAACGGTTTAGTCAATCAAATTATTACTCTATTTGGCGGGGAACAAATTCGCTTTTTAGATGAGGCTAGTTGGTTTAGACATATATTTGTTTGGTCTGGGGTATGGCAAACTTTAGGGTGGAGTTCCATTATTTACTTAGCTGCATTAGCAGGCATTAATCCAGAACTACATGAGGCAGCAGAAGTCGACGGGGCGTCGAAATTACAACGAATTCTACATATCAACATACCGGGCATTTTTCCAACAATTGTTGTGCTTCTAATTTTAAACATTGGTAGTTTTATGTCTGTAGGATTCGAAAAGGTTTTACTATTACAAAATAGCTTGAACTCTGAAACCTCAGATGTCATACAAACCTATGTATATCAAGCTGGATTACTAGAAGGTCAATATAGTTTTGCAGCAGCTATTGGTTTATTTGACTCCATCATTAACATAGCTTTATTAATAACCTTCAATTATGTTGCAAGAAAAACTAGCAATAACAGCTTATGGTAAGGAGGGGTTCAAATGAAAAAAGTTAGTTTGTCTGACAAAGGCTTTGACGTTCTAAACAAAATATTCTTAACGGTCATCGTCATTTTAATAGTTTATCCGCTTGTCTTCGTAATTAGTGCCTCCATAAGCGATCCCTTAGCCGTAAGCTCAGGGAAAATGTGGTTATGGCCAGTCGATATTACGTTTGAAGGTTATAGAAAAATATTACAAAATGACTCTATTTGGTTAGGGTATCGCAATACCATTTTATATACCGCGGTAGGAACACTTCTCCATTTATTTGTACTGTTACCATGTGCATATGCACTTTCTAGAAAAGAGTTGATGGGAAGTAAGTATATCTTATGGTTTGTTCTGTTCACAATGATGTTCAGTGGTGGATTAATCCCGACTTATTTAGTAATCAAAAATTTAGGAATGCTTGATACCATTTGGGCTATTGTAATACCTGGAGTGGTTGGGGCCTGGTCTATTTTAGTAGCTAGAACTTTCTTCCAAAGTAGTATTCCGGATCAGTTAGTAGAAGCAGCTAAAATTGATGGAGCATCTGATTTTTATATGTTTATCAAAATTGTATTACCACTATCGTTGCCAATTATAGCGGTTATGGCATTGTTCCATGCAGTTGGCTTATGGAATCAATATTTTAATGCGTTAATTTATTTATCTGATCGGGATAAATATCCTCTTCAGCTCATTTTGAGGGAAATTTTAGTAGTAAATCAGGCACAACTAGGTGAAGGATCTGGGGAGCAAACGGAATCGCTCATTCAACAGGTGAGGACAGGTGGCCTTATTAAATATGCGGTCATCATTATCTCATCTTTGCCACTACTAATTGTTTACCCATTTTTACAACGATTCTTTGTCCAAGGCGTATTAATCGGTTCGATTAAAGAATAGTTTTTCGTGGTGTCTAGCTTCGGCGCCTTGCCCCTCGGGTCAAATGGATAAATACTGCGGTGGCTGAAGAGCTGCCTCCTCGTATTTCCCCATTTGCCTGCCAGGGCAGAGATAGGCGCCTACGCTTTTCAATTTCAACATAGAAGGGAGAGTCTACTATGAACAGTTTTGTTAATGGATACTATCAGTTCGCAGTGTGGGCAATGAGGTTAGCATACTTGAACATACTTTGGTTTGTATTCACACTAGTAGGCTTGTTCTTTTTTGGACTCATGCCTGCAACGGCGGGTATGTTTGCAGTAGTAAGAAAATGGGTTTCTGGAGATACAGATATTCCCGTATTTCAAACCTTTTGGAAATCTTATCGCCAAGAATTTTTTAAAGCTAATCTACTCGGATACATACTTGCCGGTATAGGATATCTACTATATATTGAGCTGCAAATTTTAAGAGCTCAGGAGAATATGGTTTACTTTGTGGCAAGCTATGGGGTAATAGCACTTTTTATAGTTTTACTTATTGTATTGTTATACTCTTTCCCAATCTTTGTACATTTCAATATAAGCACCTTACAAAATATTAAATGGGCTTTTGTAATAGGAGTCATTCATCCTATACTAACGATTGCATTGATTGCAATATTATTATTTGTTCACTATGTAACTTTTATAACCATTCCCGCTTTGCTCTTTTTCTTTGGTGGAAGTGTAACCGCCTTTATCCTAACGTGGGGAGCGTCTAAAACGTTTACAAAGTATGAGCCCTCAAATGTCTGATTAGTGGAGGAAACAAATGAAGCTAGGGGTAGAAGTATTTTTGGAAGATGGCTATAAAGCTTTTATCGGAAATCGTATAGGCTTGGTGACGAATATGACGGGTGTAAACCAAAAGCTCACACCGACTATTGAATTGTTTGTCGATCACCCTGGCATAAATCTTACAGCTTTATATGGTCCAGAGCATGGGATACGTGGAGATGCTAAAGAAGGAGAGGGAGTACAGTCTTCGATAGACCCTTACACAAATCTTCCGGTTTACAGTCTATATGGTGATTCAAGGAAGCCTACAAAAGAGATGTTAGAATCTGTTGATGTCATTGTTTTTGATCTGCAGGATATTGGTTCAAGATATTTCACGTACATTTATACAATGGCATATGTAATGGAAGCCTGTGGAGAGCAAGGAAAGCAGTTTGTTGTATTGGATCGACCAAATCCAATTTCTGGTGACCGAATAGAAGGAAACCTTGTGGAAGAGGATGTTCGCTCCTTTGTTGGTTTGTTACCTATTCCAAATAGACATGGGATGACTGTAGGAGAACTTGCACAGTTGTTTAAATATAAGTTTGGATATAATTGTGACTTAACAGTGGTTCCAATGGAGGGTTGGCATCGTGCTATGTACTTTGATGACACTCCTGTATTGTGGGTACCCCCTTCTCCAAATACTACTAACATTGATATGAATGTATTGTATCCTGGAACCTGTTTAATAGAAGGAACTAACTTATCTGAAGGGCGAGGCACTACAAGGCCCTTTGAATGGATCGGTGCTCCTTATGTGGATGGGCAAAGGCTTGCAAAGGCATTTAATGAGAAAAAGATAGAAGGAGTTATCGCAAGACCTATTTCTTTTAAGCCAACCTATCAAAAGCATATGAATGTTATTTGCAGCGGAATTCAGCTACATATTGTCGATCGTAGCATATTAAATGCATGGGAAACTGGTCTGTTGCTCATAGAGACAATCGCAGAAATGTATCCAGATGATTTCTCATTTATAGAAAATGAGCAGAAGAAGTATTTCTTTGACTTGTTGGCTGGCTCTAAAAGCATAAGGGAAAGTATTTGGAATGGAACGACAAAAGAATATATAGAGAATTGTCAAGATTTAATAGAAGGCTTTCAAAAAGAAAAGAAAATATACGACATATATAACTAGGATGATTAAAATGAATGATTTATCTAATTTGAATAAACTGTCAACCGAACAGAGAAATAACCTTTCCATAAACATTGATCATATGTCTACTAAAAGTATTTTAGCAATGATTAATGAAGAGGATAAACGTGTCGCTGAATGTGTACAGGATGAAATAGATGATATTGAAAGAGCTGCAGAGGCTGTATTCAACTCATTGAAATCTGGTGGAAGACTATTTTATGTTGGAGCAGGAACAAGTGGGAGACTAGGTATTTTAGATGCGGTCGAATGTCCACCTACCTTTGGGACACCGTCCAATTTAGTGCAGGCTGTTATGGCAGGTGGCCTTTCAGCTTTTGAAAAAGCGGTAGAGGGCGCCGAGGATAGTCCAGAGAAAGGTAAAGAAGATTTAAGAGAAAGAGCTTTGTCTAGTTATGATGTAGTGATAGGAATAGCAGCGAGTGGAAGAACGCCATATGTAATTGGGGCATTAGAATACGCTAATGAGGTTGGTGCACAAACAATCAGTTTAACTGCAAACAAAAATTCCTCCATCAGTGAACATGCTACTATTAAAATTGAAGTAGAGACTGGACCAGAGGTAATTACGGGGTCTACAAGGATGAAAGCAGCTACTGCACATAAGCTCATTTTAAATATGATCTCAACAACGGTTATGATTAAGCTAGGTAAGGTTTATGAAAACTTAATGGTAGATGTATCCGTCAGCAATGAAAAGCTAAAAGAGCGAGCGAAGGGTATTATTCAAACGATTACTAACCAGACATATCAAGAGGCAGAAGAATTTTTAGAACTTGCAAATAATGAAGTAAAACCTGCAATAGTAATGATGAAAGCTAATGTGAATTATGAAGAGGCAATAGATTATATTAAACAGGCAAACGGTTTTGTAAGAAAGGCTATTGAATTAGCGGATAGGAATTTATAAGAGGAGGGAAAAGGATGAATGAACATAAGAAGCTAATCTTGGACGATTTCAATAATGCCAATCTTAGTGACTATGAAACCAATCATTCCTTTGTCTCCTCCTATTATTTATCTTTAAACAAACATTACGTCAAGCATGGAGAGTATAGCTTAGAGGTTAGCTTTAACTACGGAGGTTGGGTTAAAGGAAATGGAGCTATGTATATCAAGTTTAAAAAAAAGTTAATGACACAGCAGATGCCAAAAAAGCTGGCAGTGTGGGTCCATAGTGATGGAAAAACACCATGGCTACGAGCAACCATAATAGATGGAGATAATGAACGGAAGATAATTAACTTAACTAATGGAAATATAAGCTGGAATGGATGGAAATACTTAGATGTAGAGTTGGAGCAAAACTGGAAGCTTCCATTAAGGTTGGAGCAAATATATGCAGTTGAAACAAATTTGGTTAATCAAAAAGACTCCAGTATTAATGGAAAGTTCTATTTGGATCATATTACATTTGTATATGTAGATGATCAAGACTTAACGGGACCAATTTTTAGTGACATATTACCGCAAAAGGAGAAGATATATAGAAATTCCTTTGTCTTTTCTGCAGTAGTGAGCGATGACATGTCAGGTGTAGATTTCGATTCTTTAATCATGAAAATCAATAATAAATTGGTTGTTCCTTCTGTTCGAGCAAACAAAATATTTTATCATGTAAAAGAGCTTCAAGAGGGAAATTGTAAAGTTAGCATCCAAGTAAAAGATTTGGCTGGTAATTGGTCGGTACCGCATCTAGAAAAAAATTATTTAATAGATTTAAGTGAAGATCGTGAATGTCCTATTATATCTGATGTCACACCAAGTGATACCGCTGTAATTCATACAGCTACACCACGAATTGGCTTTCGACTTTGTGATGAACATAGTGGGATTGAAAAGAACGATATAATTCTTACTATTAATAATGAAAAGCAAAAAGTGTTCTATGATGAAGAAACCGGCTGGGGATTTGCAATATCTAGTAGTCATTTAATAGATGGTCCACATCACCTTTCTATTCATACAAAGGATCGAGCAGGAAATGAAATGGACCCATATCAGCAAAATTTTGTTGTTCACTCTATAAAAGGGCCAATAGACGAGGGCAACTTTATAGTAGGCATAATTCCAGATACACATACGCTGGAGCATGGAAAAGCTGCTTTAGTACATTTATTGGAGGAAGCACCTGAGTTTGTCATACATATGGGTGACTTTGTAGATCAAGGAACAGAAGAGGAATTTAAGTTAGCGAGGACTTCTCTATTTTCCGATATGAAGAAACACATACCCATATTAACGCTTGCTGGGAATCATGAAGCATTTCGAGGAAACTTAACGCTATATCAGAGCTTTATGGGTTCACCATCCTATCATTTTACGTATGGGAAAGTACTGTTTATCCTTTTAAATAGTGCTTTAGGGCAAAGTCTCACCCTTTCAGACTCAACCCAGTTAACCTACCTGAAGGAAGTATTATCTACCCATGAGCAAAAGCATATTGTAGTACTTACTCATGTACCTACTAAGGACCATTTTGGAACTGCACATGAAATGGTATATGAAGATTCCGTTCAATTAGTAGAAATACTTACCGAACACAAAAAAGAATTACCTTCTAGAGACATTGTAGTTTTATTTGGACATTTACATACGCAAGACCAATGGGAAGTTAGCGGAGTGAGATACATTATTACAGGCAATGCCTCACCCAAAAAATATGTAATGAAGCAGGAGAATAACATTGGTTACGGGCTACTCCATATACAATCTAACGGTATATATTATGAATACAAGCCTTTTAACTTAATACCTCCAGTTAAAAAGGGAGAGGTATAGTTAAAAAGCTATTTCAAGGAAGAAATGAGTGGATAAATTATGTCATCTGCCAACGGTGGACTAGTTATGCTAAATGAAATGGTGAATACATTGCCACCCTCTGAGAAGAAAATTGCAAGATATATATTAAATCATCCTCAAGAGGCAATTTCTTTAACTGCAGTTGAATTAGGGAAAAGAAGCTCTACTAGTGGGGCGGCAGTCATCAGGCTTTGTAAGTCATTAGATTTAAAAGGCTTACAAGATCTGAAGCTCAGAATTGCAGGAGATTTACAAAAGACAACAGAGCATGGTTTTAGAGATATTGAACCGAACGAACCGATTATGTCGATAATAGATAAGATGACAAACAATAGTATTAAAACGATTCGAGAAACGGCAGAAATGCTAAATACCGAAGAATTAGAAAAAGCTATTGACCTGCTTAGAGTGGCAAATACAATCCATTTTGTTGGCGTAGGTGCTTCTAATATCATTGCACAAGATGCTCAACAAAAGTTTTTACGCATTAACAAGAACTCTTATGCCTTTCCAGATATGCATTTAGCAATGACACTCGTAGCTACTGCGGAAAAAGGGGATGTGGTTGTGGCAATTTCCTTTTCTGGAGAGACATCAGAAGTTGCTAGAGTTTTAGAGCTTGCTAAGGAAAAAGGTATCTCTATTATCAGTATTACGAAATATGGTAACTCCATTGTTTCTAAAATTGCAGACATTAAGCTATATACGTCTGCCACAAGAGAATCAACGTTTCGTAGTGGCGCTACCTCGTCTCGAATTGGACAGCTGCAAGTGGTGGATATTTTGTTTATGGGAGTTGCTTCTCTGCAATATGAAGAAACGGTAAAGTATTTAGATGCTACTCGAGATGCGGTCAATTTTCTATCAAAGGATTCAAAGAAATAATTTATTCATAAGCTGACTCTTCTATGAGTTGGCTTGTTTATTGTCAAAAGGGGTGTAGAGAATGTATGTATTAGGGATTGATGGCGGAGGAACGAAAACTACTGGAATCATTGCTACATCTAAAGGTGAAGTAGTAGCAAAAGCAACGGTTGGTGGAACTAATATTAATAGTACGGGCAAAATAGCTGTCCAATCAGAACTGCAAAAGCTTATAAGGGAACTAAAAGAATTGGCACCACAAAATTTCCTACTAGTAAAGCGTGTATTTGCTGGTATGGCAGGAGCGGGCAATATAACCAACCAAGACGCCTTAAAAGCCATACTACAACCTCTATTTTCCTCAGAGGTAAGTATTACTATAGACCATGATGCGATTACAGCACTTTATTCCGGGACAATAGGAAAACCAGGGGTAGTCCAAATTGCTGGAACTGGAGCAATCACATACGGTGTAAATGAAGCTTCCGATCGAGCGCGTGTAGGAGGATGGGGTCATCTGTTTGGAGATCAAGGTAGTGGATATGCCATTGGACGAGATGCATTAGAAGCTGCCTTTAAAGCGAGAGATGGTCTCATTGAACAAACAGTATTGTCTGACCTACTTATCCAGCATTTCAATAAAGAAGAATTACCGGATATTATTCCGGTTATTTATCAGGCAGAAAATCCGAAAAAGCTGATATCCTCTCTCACGGTGCTTGTTATGAAGGCGGTAGAACGTAATGATTTAATGGCCAAGCATATCATCGATCAGAATGGAGCAGAGCTTGGATTGGCTATATCTGCTCTAGTAAAACAGCTATTCAGCCAAGGGAATGATGTTATACGAGTTGTTTTAGTAGGTGGACTTTTTAATAGATATGACGTTTTGAAAGAATCAATCGAAAGAACGATTAAAAATGAAGGTATTCATGTGGATATAATCTTCCCTAAAATATTACCGGCAGGCGGGGCAGTAGTTGCTGCTCTTTTAGAAGAAAATATAGAAATAGATGAGTATTTTTTAGAAACATTTAATAGAACAAACTATGATAATTGAGGTGAAAGCATGCAGTTGATAGAATGGCAGTTAGATAGACTAGATGAATTGGTGAGTTTGTGGAATCAAGAGCTAGGAAAAGATTTTCCAATGCGAAAGGAGCTATTTGAACAAAATAGTTTCCAGGATGAAAATATTTGCTATGATGCTTCGCGAATAGCTGTAAATGAGGAAGGTCAAATAATCGGGTTCGTAGTAGGTAAAAGGTGGCAGGAAGAAGTAGAGATACCGATGAAGGATAAAACAGGCTGGATTCAAGTAATTCTTGTTCATCATGAGTACCGTAACAAGGGAATCGGATCTAATCTATTAAGACATGCAGAGGAGGCTTTTCAATTAGCTGGAATGCAGGAAATATTATTAGGAAAAGACCCATGGCATTATTTCCCTGGTGTCCCGTTAGATAGCTATGATAATTGGTTTGAAACACGAGGCTATCATTCTTTTGGAAAAGAGTTCGATATGCTCTGTAAATATGAGGGAGAGGTAGCGAAAGAATTACCTGCCCTACCTAATGTTGAATTTTCGATATTAAAGCATGAGGAAAAGAAGGCGTTCCTTGCATTTTTACATCGATGCTTCCCAGGACGATGGGAATACGAGGCTCATCAATATTTCCAAAAGGGTGGGAATGGTAGGGAATTTGCCGTTCTTAAAAAAGAAAATAAGATTATTGGGTTTTCAAGAATTAACGATAATAGCTCGCCCTTAATCGCTCAAAACGTGTATTGGGCACCTCTATTCAGCCAAGAATTAGGGGGGATAGGACCGTTGGGAGTCGATTCTGCGGAACGCGGTAATGGCTACGGTATAGCAATCGTACAAGCTGCTATAGCTTTTCTAAGAAATAGAGACGTTAAACATATTGTCATTGATTGGACAGGGCTTGTCGATTTTTATCGTAAATTAGATTATGAGGTTTGGAAAGGCTATACCTCTTATAGAAAAGTGCTCTAATATGCTTTTATTATTAATTTCTTTATAGGGAGAGATGTATTTGGAAGAGCAAACGAGCTATGTAGTTGGTCTTATGTCCGGAACATCACTTGATGGAGTAGATGCAGCTCTCATCAAAATGATTGATACTAATGACAATTTACAAATAGATTTGGTAACGTATTTGTCACTCCCTTACTCAAGGGAACTAAAACAAAAGCTTAGAGAAATTTGCACTCCTGAAATAGCAAAAATAGCAGACATTAGTAGCATGAATATGTATTTAGCAGAAATCTTCTCTGAAGCTACCTTATCTATTATTCAACAAGCAAATTTAACGCCGCAAGATATTTTACTTGTAAGCTCCCATGGTCAAACTATCTTTCACCAGCCGGCTTCCATTAACATTGAAGGAAGAGATATTACATCCACTCTACAAATAGGAGACATAGCAGTAATTGCTGAACGTACCGGTATTACAACTGTGGGTGATTTTAGGACTCGAGACATGGCTGTAGGTGGAGGGGGAGCTCCGTTAGTCCCTTATGCTGATCATATGCTTTATACGAATAAGAGTCATGGGAGAGTGCTCGTTAACATAGGAGGAATTGCTAACATAACTGTCCTTCCGAAAGGAGCTACAGCATCGGAGGTTATTGCATACGATACCGGCCCGGGAAATATGATCATTGATGCATTTGTCAATTGGGCAACAAATGGGAAGCATGACTATGATCGCGATGGAGCTATAGCAGCAAGCGGTAAGGTGAATGAAAAATGGCTAACTAAGCTACTTGCTTATCCGTTCTTCCATCAGAATTACCCAAAAAGCACCGGTAGAGAGATGTTTGGAACTCAATTTGCGAGAATACTGTGGGAGGAAGCTGAACATCTAGCTATTAGTCTGGAGGATCGGATTGCTACCATAACTGCATTAACTGCACGGACGATTGCTACAGAGATTTTAAAATTCATTGAATCTGCAGAGATAGAGGAAGTAATCGTTAGCGGCGGAGGGAGACATAATTTGACACTATTCAAAAGCCTGCAAGTTTATATGTCCGATCGTGTTTCTGTGGTTGGAATGGAAGCATATGAAATAAGCGCAGATGCTAAAGAGGCGGTAATTTTCGCTTTATTAGGCTATCAATGCTTAAAGAAAAAAACAAATAACCTCCCTTCGGCTACCGGGGCTAAAAAAGCAGTTGTTATGGGCAAAATAGCTTGGGGAAATTCGATTGTGTAAGTGGATTTGAATCGTAACCAAAAAGCATTTCTTCTGTAGGGATTGGTGAAGAAGCAGCATGCGCTATATAAGTAGGGTTGATAGAGACAGCTAACACATCAAAACTGCGCGTGTTAATAACGGGTGATGTCTTATCGCTTACCACGTGAAATGCGTCCGAATAAAGGATAATCAATTCTACTCTATAAATATAAAAGCATTCTAAATGTCATAATTCTTATATTTGTAGCTTGCGTTAGCAAATCAAAATAAAAAATATAAGCTTTGTTAAAGTTATTGGTTGATTTTTACTAACAATTCTTTTTATAGTGACTGTAAACATAAACAAGGAACTTTCAAATGGCTATTAAGAACATAAATAGATGATGAAATTGGGGTTAGTGACAGTTTTTCAGCTGTTTATGTTAGTATTTGTTAGCGCTTTATCGATGCTAAAGCTGTTACCGTTTATTGATTGGAGCGCCAGACAGCGGCTCCTACGGGATGAGGGAGACAGATAAGACATCACAACCACGCGCGTAAGCGATGGTGGATGGCTTATCGCTCACCCCGAGGAAATCGTCCGGCTGGTACGAAAAATCAATTCTACTCTCTGATTTAAGATTTCTCCTAACCTTTTACATAGCCAAATTATAAATTCAATTCATTTTATGAATAGTAAAGAACGGCAATTCCGATTTTATAGTTGACAACCTTATAAGGATTAAAGGATTATAAGTAATGAAGGTTATCTGATTAGGTAATAGTTTTGAAACCTATACATAGCATATAGAAAAAAGTTTACTAGGAAAATAGGCGAGCTTACTTGTATATCAATAATGTTGAAAGTCTAGTCAGTTATGCTATAATATACAAGTTGTCAATATAATTAGTGAAAAACTGTCCTGTTAAGTTTCAAACTTTTAATATACAGGCTACTAAATTATTGTAATTTATTTATTGGAGGTAGAATAAATGTCAGTTAAATGGGAAAAACAAGAAGGAAATAATGGTCTTTTAACAGTTGAAGTTGCTGCTGATGTAGTAAACAAAGGTTTAGACCAAGCTTTTAAGAAAGTGGTTAAGCAAATTAATGCACCAGGTTTCCGTAAAGGGAAAATGCCACGTCCAATTTTCGAAAAAATGTACGGAGTTGAGTCTTTATACCAAGATGCATTAGATTTCATTCTTCCTGAAGCATATGCTTCAGCAATCGATGAAGCTGGAATCGATCCAGTAGATCGTCCAGAAATCGACATCGTAACTATGGAAAAAGGTCAACCTTTAGTGTTTACTGCTAATGTAGTAGTAAAACCAGAAGTAACTCTTGGCGATTACAAAGGTCTTGAAGTTACTAAGTTAGATCAAACAGTTACAGACGAAGAAATCGAAGAGCAACTTAAAGGGCATCAAGCTCGTTTAGCTGAATTAGTTGTAAAAGAAGATGCAATCGTTGAAGGCGACACTGCAGTAATCGACTTTGAAGGATTTGTAGACGGAGAAGCATTTGAAGGTGGAGCAGGACAAGATTATCCTTTAGAAATCGGTTCTAACTCTTTCATCCCAGGCTTTGAAGGTCAATTAGTTGGCGTTAAAGCTGGCGAATCAAAAGACGTAGAAGTTACATTCCCAGAAGAATATCATGCAGCAGAATTAGCTGGTAAAGCAGCAACTTTCAAAGTAACAGTTAAAGAAGTAAAAGGAAAAGAACTTCCTGAACTTAATGACGAGCTTGCTAAAGAAATTGATGCTGAGGTTGAAGGTCTTGAAGCTTTACGCACTAAGCTAAAAGAAGCAGCAACTGAAGAGAAAAAACAAATGTCTGAACAAAACCTTCGTGATGATTTAGTAGAAGCTGCAGCAGCAAACGCTACTATCGATATCCCAGAAGCTATGATCGAAACAGAAGTAGATCGCATGTTACAAGAATTTGGTCAACGTTTAGAGCAACAAGGTATGAACTTAGAACTTTACTTCCAGTTCTCTGGTCAAGACGAAGCTGCTTTACGTGAGCAAATGACAGAAGATGCTAAAAAGCGTGTGAAAGTACAGTTAACTATTGAAGCTATCTCAGAAAAAGAAGAGCTTCAATCTTCTGAAGAAGAGGTTAATGCTGAACTAGAAAAAATGAGTGCTCAATTCAATATGTCAGCTGATGATATTAAACGTGCACTTGGTGGTACGGAAGTTCTTGAAAAAGACCTTCGCTTCCAAAAAACTGTGGAATTCTTAGTAGAAAACGCTAAAATTTCATAATTACACATAACGCGTTATAATATAACAAGGTACAGCATCTGTCTGTGCCTTGTTTTATACATACATAACTTTTTTAGTATGGCGCTGTTGCTATCGTTGTCACTTGTATCTAGTCTGAATACTGCCTTGAGTAATGCAATCCGATGTAACAGCGTATATAGAATAAATCTTAAGCAAACTTATTATTTGATTCTGGACAAAGAATCTTGTAAGATAATGGCTTGAATAGGGGTGAATATTTTGTTCAAATTCAATGATGAAAAAGGGAACTTAAAATGTTCTTTTTGTGGCAAGCCACAAGAACAAGTTCGTAAACTTGTTGCAGGACCTGGAGTTTACATTTGTGATGAATGTATAGATCTATGTTCTGAAATAGTGGAAGAGGAACTTGGCACAGAAGAAGAAGTAGAGTTCAAAGAAGTTCCAAAACCAAAAGAAATTTTAGCTATTCTTGATGAGTACGTAATTGGCCAAGAGCGAGCAAAAAAATCACTTGCAGTAGCTGTTTATAACCATTACAAACGTATTAATTCCAATAGCGTAATTGATGAAGTTGAATTATCTAAATCAAACATAGTTTTAATCGGACCAACAGGGAGCGGTAAAACTTTACTAGCTCAAACTTTAGCTAGAATTCTGAATGTTCCTTTTGCTATTGCAGATGCGACTTCATTAACAGAAGCTGGGTATGTTGGAGAAGATGTTGAGAATATTCTGTTAAAGCTTATTCAGTCAGCAGACTATGATATTGAAAGAGCAGAAAAAGGTATTATATATATAGATGAAATAGATAAAGTAGCTCGAAAATCTGAAAATCCTTCTATTACTAGAGATGTTTCAGGTGAAGGGGTACAACAAGCACTTCTAAAAATATTAGAAGGAACTGTTGCAAGCGTTCCACCACAAGGCGGACGTAAGCATCCACATCAAGAATTCATTCAAATAGATACAACCAACATATTGTTTATCGTTGGAGGAGCATTTGATGGAATCGAACAAATTATTAAACGCCGTTTAGGTGAAAAAGTAATTGGTTTCGGTGCAGATCCAAATAAAGCAATAGTAGATGTAAAATCAGTATTATCCCAATTAATTCCTGAGGATTTACTAAAGTTTGGTTTAATCCCAGAATTTATAGGTCGTCTTCCAGTATTGGCTAGCTTAGAGCAATTGGATAACAATGCATTAGTACAGATTCTTACTGAGCCTAAGAATGCACTAGTGAAGCAATACCAAAAAATGATTGAGTTGGATAATGTTAAGTTAACATTTGAAGATGAAGCTTTAGTGGAGATTGCGAAAGAAGCTATTGAGCGTAAGACTGGTGCTCGTGGATTACGTTCTATCATTGAGAATACAATGCTAGACGTTATGTATGAATTACCATCTCGTGAAGATATTGTGGAATGTGTGATTACGAAAGAAACAATTACACAACACTCTCGTCCTAAGCTTTTATTGGAAGATGGGTCTGAACTTAAAGAAATAGACAACGAAAAAACATCGGCTTAATAGCCATTGAAAAAGCTGGCTTCCAAACTACGTGCACAGGCGCGAGCAAGGATGTCAGCTATTTCTCTTTATAACGTGAAATCTACCTCTTTTTATCCAGAGGATTTACTGTATTATTAGGATATATAAAGGATACAATATGATGGAGGTGACTTCCAAGATGGCAGAAAAGACGTATTACCCGGTATTACCCCTTCGTGGATTATTTATATTTCCTACCATGGTGCTTCATATAGATATAGGTCGCGAGCGCTCCATCGCCGCTTTGAATACAGCAATGGAACGTGAGGAAAAACTATTTCTTTCTGCTCAGAGGGATTTAGGTATTGAACAGCCAGTGCAAGAGGATATTTATGATGTGGGAATAATTGCACACATAAAACAAGTGGTTAAACTACCTAACGGAACGATGAGAGTTTTAGTGGAAGGTTTACAGCGTGCAATTTGGGATGAATATAAAGTGACGGATACAATTGATGAAGTTACTGTATCGGCTTATATTGAGCCTAAAAACGCTGATCAAGAAGATCAAGCTTTAATGCGTACTCTATTACATAATTTCGAAAAGTATTCTAAAGCTTCGAAGCACGTATCGGAGGAAACATATCGTTCAGTAGCTGATATTGAAGAACCAGGTAGATTAGCTGATATGATTGCAGCAGCTCTGCCGTTAAAGATTTCAGGCAAACAAGAGATTTTGGAAATTATGGATGTTAAAGAGCGCATGGAAACTTTAATCGTGCAGCTTTATAATGAACAAGAAATTTTGAATCTTGAGAAAAAAATTAACAATCGAGTTAAAAATGCGATGGAAAGAACACAAAAAGAGTTCTACCTCCGTGAGCAAATGAAGGCGATTCAAACAGAGCTTGGTGATAAAGAAGGTAAGACTGGCGAGGTTGCCGAGTTAAAAAAACGAATTGAAAAAGCAGGCTTACCTGAGTCTACTAAAAAGAATGTACTGAAGGAATTAGACCGTTATGAAAAGCTGCCAACTCAAGCTCCAGAAAGTGGAGTAATTCGTAACTATATTGAATGGATTGTCTCTATTCCATGGTCTAATTCTACAGAAGACCAGTTAGATATTAAACGCTCAGAGCAAATTCTAGATCGCGATCATGATGGATTAGAAACTGTTAAAGAACGTGTACTAGAATATTTAGCAGTTCGTCAATTGACTAAATCACTAAGAGGACCAATTCTTTGTCTGTCTGGGCCACCAGGAGTCGGGAAAACCTCATTAGCTAAATCTATTGCAGAGTCACTTGGTAGAAAATTCGTTCGTATCTCTCTTGGAGGGGTAAGAGATGAATCAGAAATCCGTGGACATAGAAGAACCTATGTAGGCTCTATGCCTGGTCGTATTATTCAAGGGATGAAAAAGGCAGGAACGATCAATCCGTTAATTCTCTTAGATGAAATTGACAAGATGTCCAATGACTTCCGTGGTGATCCTGCAGCTGCAATGCTAGAAGTGCTAGACCCAGAGCAAAATAACTCCTTTAGTGATCACTACATTGAGGAGACCTATGACTTATCCAATGTATTGTTTATTGCTACTGCTAATGATTTAAGCACAATTCCAGGTCCATTAAGAGACCGTATGGAAATTATATCAATTGCGGGATATACAGAAATTGAAAAGCTGTCTATCGCTAAAAATCACTTGCTACCAAAGCAGCTTAAAGAGCATGGATTAAAGAAAACTCAGCTTCAAGTGAAGGACGATGCACTTATAGATGTCATTCGTTATTATACTCGTGAGGCGGGTGTTCGTAGCTTAGAGAGAGTATTAGCTAATATTTGCCGTAAAGCAGCTCTGCTCATTGTTTCAGGTGATAAAAAACGAGTTACTATTTCCACAAAGAATTTGGAAGATACTATTGGTAAGCGAAAATTCCGTTATGGACAAGCTGAATCGGAAAATCAAGTAGGCGTTGCAACTGGTCTTGCTTATACAACAGTTGGTGGGGATACACTTCAAATAGAGGTCTCCTTATCAGCCGGATTAGGTAAATTACAGCTTACAGGTAAACTTGGAGATGTTATGAAGGAATCGGCTCAAACCGCCTTATCTTACGTTCGCTCTAAGGCAGCTGATTTCGGAATTGATCCTACCTTCCATGAAAATAAGGATATTCATATTCACGTACCAGAAGGTGCTGTTCCAAAGGATGGCCCATCTGCAGGTATAACGATTGTGACGGCACTTGTTTCTGCACTATCTAAACGACCAATTTTACGTGAGGTCGGGATGACTGGTGAGGTTACATTAAGAGGTCGAGTGTTGCCAATCGGTGGTTTAAAAGAAAAAACATTAAGTGCTCATCGCGCTGGCTTGACGACAATTATTTGTCCAAAAGACAACGAGCGTGATATTGAAGATATTCCAGAAAGTGTTCGCGAAGTATTAACATTCCATTTTGTTTCCGATGCTGAAGAGGTGCTTCAACTTGCATTAGAGGAGGCAAAATAAATGAAAATTCATAACGTCGAACTATTAATAAGTGCCGTAAGGCCAGCGCAATATCCAGAAGGTGACTTACCGGAATTTGCGCTTGCTGGGCGCTCCAATGTTGGAAAATCTTCGTTCATCAATAAGATGATTGGGAGAAAAAGCATGGCTCGTATTTCTTCCAAGCCAGGTAAGACACAAACACTGAACTTTTATAAGCTAGAAGAAGATCTGCTATTTGTCGATGTACCTGGATACGGATATGCAAAGGTATCAAAATCGGAACGTGCCGCGTGGGGTAAAATGATCGAAACTTATTTTACCTCTCGTGAGGTTCTAAAAGGTGTGCTATTAATAGTGGATTTAAGACATCCACCTACTAAAGATGACTGTATGATGTATGATTTCTTGAAGCATTACAACATTCCATGTATCGTAATCGCTACAAAAGCGGACAAAATTCCTAAAGGAAAATGGGACAAACATAAGAAGATTGTTAAAGACGAACTTCAAATGGATAAAAGCGATCCACTAATTGTTTTCTCTTCCGAAACTGGGCTAGGATTCGATGCAGCTTGGAAGGAAATCGAAACTAGAATGTAGTATTTTCATATACACTTTTTTTGCCTTAAATTAAGTCGTTAATAAGTCTAGATAAGATTAAAAAAGATTAATTGGGGAATACCATCCTTAGTTAATCTTTTTTTGTGCGAATTAATCAAACTATTATTACTGAGTAGAGAATCATGTTATTTATATCCTTTTCATGAATTAGATAAAGATTGATTTTCACTCTAGGCGGACGCTTTCCGCGGGGTGAGCGATAAGCCATCACCCATCGCTTACGCGCGTGGTTGTGATGTCTTATCTGTCTCACTCATCCCGCCGGAGTCGCCGCCTGCCGTTACAATCAATCACAGAGAATGTCCATCTCGAAAAGGTAAAAAAAAACTATGTTTAAGATTAATTATTTTTTTATAATAAAAAGTGAAAATGATTTCCGCTCACAATGCTCAAACTTTATAATTGAAAAATTAAATTGAATAGTTAATCTTTTATAAACTTGGACAGAATGTTTGTATATGCGAATAGTTTTTGCTATTATTAATTTATAATAATTCTAAATAAGATTTCATAGCTTGTTCACAAATGTCGAATTCTCTACTTGTGAACCTATGCTATAATAGGTCTTATGAAATGAACGTGAAAGGGTGACATGACTCCATGCACACACTAGTGGTAGGTGTCAATTATCGTACTGCACCTGTTGAGATTCGTGAAAAGCTTTCTTTTGTTGAAGCTGAGCTTCCAAATGCGATGCAGGCGTTACAAGAACAGAAAAGTATTTTAGAAAACGTTATTGTGTCTACATGTAACCGTACTGAAATTTACGCTACTGTAGATCAATTGCATACAGGAAGATACTATGTTAAACAATTTCTAGCAAATTGGTTCGATATCCCAATGGAGAACCTTTCTAGATATTTATTTATTCATGAAGATAATGAAGCAAATAATCACTTATTCCGTGTTACTGCTGGAGTCGACTCCATGGTTCTAGGCGAGACTCAAATTTTGGGACAAGTGAAGAAGAGCTTTTTAAATGGGCAAGAAAATGGGACAACTGGCACGATATTTAACCAATTATTTAAACAAGCAGTGACGTTTGCGAAACGTGCTCATGCGGAGACATCTATTGGTGAAAATGCAGTATCTGTTTCTTATGCGGCAGTTGAGTTAGGTAAAAAAATATTTGGTTCGTTAAATCATAAGCACGTGGTCATTCTAGGTGCCGGAAAAATGGGCGAGTTAGCTATCCAAAACCTACATGGTAGCGGGGCTGAAAAGGTAACAGTTATAAATCGTACGTATGAGAAAGCAAAGGAGCTTGCTTCTAAATTTGCTGGAAATGCTAAACCGATGGACGAACTTCAATGTGCTCTATTAGAGGCGGATATTCTTATCAGCTCTACAGGTGCTACTGAATATGTAATTGACCTGGAACTAATGCAATTCGTAGACCGTTTACGTAAAGGGAAGCCTTTATTCATGGTAGACATTGCTGTACCGCGAGACTTAGATCCACGTATCGGTGATTTACCAAACGTGTTCTTATATGATATTGATGATCTTCAAGGAATTGTAGAAGCGAATCTTGCAGAAAGAGAACGTGCTGCAGTCCAAATCAATAAAATGATTGAGACAGAAATTGATCAGTTTAATGAATGGGTAGCTACGCTTGGAGTAGTGCCAATCATATCTGCTTTACGTCAGAAAGCTAACAGAATTCAAATGGAAACAATGAGTTCTATTGAAAACAAGATGCCGAACTTATCTGATCGTGAACGAAAAATATTAAATAAACATACGAAATCAATTGTTAATCAGCTTTTAAAAGAGCCAATATTACAAGCTAAAGAGCTTTCTACTTCTAAAAATCCAGGTGAACAGCTTCAATTATTCCAACAGATCTTTGGTATTGAGGATGATGTAAAGAAGGAAGTAGAAAGCCAAGCTGAAAAAGCAAAAATTAATTTGAAGCAAGCGTTAATGCATCAAGATTTAAAAGAGAACTTAACGTTCAATTAATCTAAAGGAGGTGTTTTTGTATCTTTATGGAAACTAGAGAGATATAAAAACGCCTTTTTTGTTGTACAAAGGGAGAAATTTATATGGCTGATTTGACGATGACACGGCTCCACGAGATTATGGTCGTCCTTCAATCCGTTAGCCTTGTCTTCTATTTTATAGATTATCTTAATAAGGATCGGCAAGTTCATCGCTTGGCGGTAGGGCTTCTTTCCATCGTCTGGCTACTTCAAACGGTGTTTTTAGTGTTGTATATGGTTGAAATGAAGCGCTTTCCAATTTTATCGTTGTTTGAAGGGATTTACTTTTATGCATGGCTCATCATTTTGCTTTCCTTAGTCATGCAGCTAGTATTCAAATCAGATTTGCCTGGATTCTTTTTAAATATTATTGGTTTCATATTTATGACTATCCATACATTTGCCCCGAGTCAATTGGAGCAATCTCCAGTGGGTGATGCACTCCGATCGGAGTTATTATTCATTCATATTACATTTGCATTTTTAGCATACGCAGCATTTGCTTTATCGTTTGTTTTTTCTATTCTTTATTTGATATTGTATAGAGTGTTGAAGAAGAAAAAGTGGACAAAGCAATTTAGTAGATTACCTTCACTACAGCATGCGGAAACAGGAATGACTCTGTCTATTATTACTGGAATACCTTTATTGTTTGTAAGTCTCGTTCTTGGGTTACAATGGGCTTATATATCTTTAAATGAGTTTTCTATATTTGATTTTAAGATTGTTAATTCCTTTATTCTATTAGTTCTATATATTGTCGTTCTTTTAATAAGAAAGGGTGTACGATATAAAGGAACGAATTATGCGTGGATTCACGTATATGCATTTTTATTTGTTATAATTAATTTTTTACTAGGTAGTCAATTATCACAATTCCATTTTTGGTATTAAGAAAGGTAGCGTGTTTATGCGTAAAATTATTGTAGGTTCAAGAAGAAGTAAATTAGCTCTAACACAAACGAAATGGTTTATTCAACAAATGAAAGATATGGGCGCACCATTTGAGTTTGAAATAAAAGAGATTGTTACAAAAGGTGATCAAATCTTAAATGTAACACTTTCCAAAGTTGGAGGGAAAGGTCTATTCGTTAAGGAAATTGAGCAAGCGTTATTTGACAAGGAAATAGATTTTGCCGTACATAGCATGAAGGATATGCCATCAGTCTTGCCTCCTGGCTTAGTAATGGGATGTACTCCTAAGCGTATCGATGAACGTGATGCTTTCATTTCTACAGGACATGTGAAGCTAATGGATTTACCTAAGGGAGCTATTGTAGGGACAAGTAGTCTACGCAGAAGCGCTCAATTACTATTATTACGTCCAGATATCGAGATTAAGTGGATACGAGGCAACGTGGATACAAGGCTGCAAAAGCTTCAAGATGGAGAATATGACGCTATAATCTTAGCAGCAGCTGGACTTAAACGACTTGGCTGGAGTGACGAAGTAGTAACAGAGTATATTTCCGTTGAGGATTGTGTTCCAGCGGTAGGGCAAGGGGCATTGGGAGTTGAATGTCGTGAAGATGACAAGGAGCTTCTAAATGAGCTTCAAAAACTTTCAGACAAAGAAACTTGGGATACCGTTCTTGCTGAACGTACATTTTTAGCTGCTATGGATGGCGGATGTCAGGTTCCGATTGCAGGGCATGCTGTTATGAACGGCAATGAGATTACGTTCACTGGACTTATTGCAGCACCAGATGCATCTGTTGTGTACAAAGAAGTAGTATCTGGAACAAACCCAGTAACAGTAGGGAAAGAAGCGGCACGAATTTTAACGGAACAAGGAGCTTTCGATTTAATCCAAAAGGTTAAGGCTGATTTAAATGTTTAAAAATTCACCTCTACAAAATGAGCATATCATTTTTACAGGGGTGAATAGATCAGATGAGGCAGCAAATCTTACAGCTAGTTTAGGAGGGGTTCCCTATGTGGCGCCCTTCATAGCTACTAAGGAGATTGTGGAGCCCGAAGACAAAGATAAACTCTTAAACGGTAAAATTTACCAATGGTTTATATTTACGAGTCAGGCAAGTGTAGCTGCCTTTCATCAAAAGATGCTTACCTATCATTTAGGTGTAGAAGCTTTTCAGGTTAAAATGGCCGCTGTCGGTTCAAAAACGGCGTCAGCTCTCGAGAAAATTGGATTTACAATAGATTTTATGCCGACTACCTTTAGTGCAGATGTTTTTATTAAAGAATTTCCACGGGTAGCAGCACCGGAAGATACATGTTTGTATTTCCGAGGGAATCTTGCAAAAAATACAATTACAGAGGGTCTGGTCAATTCAGTTGATGAATGGACAGTCTATGAGACCGTGATGCTAGAAGATAATGTAGAGATGGTGAAGGAGCTTTTAACTAGTGGGAAAAGCTGCTCGGTAGTGTTCACAAGTCCTT
Organism: Psychrobacillus sp. MER TA 171; assembly: GCF_023713305.1. Lineage (NCBI taxonomy): Bacteria > Bacillati > Bacillota > Bacilli > Caryophanales > Bacillaceae > Psychrobacillus > Psychrobacillus sp. MER TA 171. Next base: position 164,656 of record NZ_JAMAWN010000005.1, read on the forward strand.
CTTCGGTGAATGCCTTTCATCAAACGATTGGCAAGGATTTAGGCTATAATAGCTTTACCGTATGTGCTATTGGTCATATAACGAAAAACCATTTAAAATCATTAGGTGTTACCGTGCAGGTAATGCCTAAAACCTATACTTTAACAGAGGTAGTAAATGCGCTAGCTCAATGGAAGGGATGAATGTAATGACAGACTTATATTTTCAACGTCACCGCCGTTTAAGACAATCGGCTGGTATTAGAGCAATGGTAAAAGAAACTTACTTACATAAAGAGGATTTAATCTATCCGATTTTCGTTATGGATGGAGAGAATATTAAAAATCCCGTTAACTCCATGCCGGGAGTTTTCCAATTTTCATTAGATCGTTTAGGTGAAGAAGTAGATGAGGTCGTTTCTTTAGGAATCCCATCCGTTATTTTATTTGGTTTACCTGCAACAAAGGATGCGGAGGGAACTCAAGCGTATCATGATCATGGAATAGTGCAAAAGGCAATTCGCTTTATCAAGGAGCGTCATCCAAACTTAGTTGTTATAGCTGATACTTGCCTATGTGAATTTACGGATCACGGTCACTGTGGAGTAGTAGATGAGCATGAAAGAATACTGAATGACCCATCATTAGACTTGTTAGCAAAGACAGCGGTGAGTCAGGCTCAAGCTGGAGCAGATATTATTGCACCTTCTAACATGATGGATGGATTTGTAACTGCTATTCGTCAAGGATTAGATAGAGCTGGTTTTCACGATGTACCAATTATGTCGTATGCAGTTAAATACGCATCCGCTTATTATGGTCCATTCCGTGAAGCGGCAGATGGAGCTCCTAAATTTGGAGACCGTAAAACCTATCAAATGGATTATTCTAACCGAATGGAAGCTATGCGCGAAGCCACTTCTGATATCGAAGAGGGAGCAGATTTCTTAATCGTAAAACCTGCATTAGCGTATTTGGATATTATTCGTGATGTTAGAAATAGCTTCGACGCCCCTATTGTGGCATATAACGTAAGCGGAGAATATGCAATGGTGAAGGCTGCTGCCATCAATGGCTGGATAAACGAAAAAGAAACAGTTTTAGAAACGTTAACAGGAATGAAACGTGCTGGAGCAGATATCATCTTAACGTATCATGCTAAAGATGTAGCACGTTGGTTGGAGGAGAAATAATGTCTAAATCATACAAGTTATCTAAAGAAGCATTTGCAGAAGCAAAGGACTTAATGCCAGGTGGCGTAAATAGTCCGGTTCGTGCGTTTAAATCGGTCGACATGGATCCGATTTTCATGGAAAGTGGAAAAGGCGCTATCTTGAAAGATATTGATGGTAATGAATACATTGATTACGTACTTTCTTGGGGACCACTTATTTTAGGTCATACGGAGCCTAATGTCGTGAAGGCAATTCAAGATGTAGCTGCAACTGGGACTAGCTTTGGAGCATCTACGTTAGTTGAAAACAAACTTGCAAAATTAGTTATGGAGCGAGTGCCATCTATTGAGATGGTCCGTATGGTTTCCTCTGGTACAGAGGCTACTATGAGTGCTTTGCGATTAGCTCGTGGTTACACTGGCCGCAACAAAATTTTAAAATTTGAAGGGTGCTACCATGGACATGGAGACAGCCTGCTTATTAAAGCCGGTTCTGGTGTTGCTACACTAGGTCTGCCAGATAGCCCAGGTGTTCCTGAGTCGATTGCTAAAAATACGATTACGGCACCTTATAATGACATTGAGAGTGTTCGCTACGTGTTTGAAAACTTTGGTGACGATTTAGCAGCAGTTATTGTGGAGCCAGTGGCAGGTAATATGGGAGTTGTACCTCCAATTGAAGGATTCCTCGAAGCATTGCGTGAATTAACAGAGAAAAATGGAACAGTTTTAATCTTTGACGAAGTAATGACTGGTTTCCGTGTAGATTATAACTGTGCACAAGGACATTTTGGTATTACTCCAGATTTGACTTGTCTAGGTAAAGTAATCGGAGGTGGCCTACCAGTAGGAGCTTTCGGTGGGAAACGCGAAATCATGGAAATGATTGCACCAGCAGGATCTGTATATCAAGCAGGTACCCTATCAGGGAATCCTCTGGCGATGACAGCAGGCTATGAGACATTATCACGCTTGAACGAGGATACGTATAAGTATTTCGTAAAGCTTGGTGACATGCTTGAAAAAGGGTTCAAAGAAGCTGCAAGCAAATACAACATTCCTCATACAGTAAATCGTGCTGGTTCTATGATTGGCTTCTTCTTCACTAATGAAAATGTAGTGAATTATGACGTAGCTAGAACAGCAGACTTAGACTTATTCGCAAAATACTATCGTCTAATGGCTGAGGAAGGAATCTATTTACCACCTTCTCAATTTGAAGGAATGTTCCTTTCCACTGCGCACACCGAGGAGCATATCGAAAAAACAATTCAAGCCTTCCATACAGTGTTTGAAAAGTTAGCTCGATAATAAATATTGAACAGACAACGTTCTAAGCAATTAGAATGGCTTGTCTGTTTTTTTGTATTCTGTTTTATATTTACAAATAGCTGTAAGTACAGGCGAAACTCCCTGAGAAAACAGAAAGAAAGCGAAGGCTGGGGTAAAACTTTTGAAAAGCTGGCATATTCGTAAGGTATTTTTCATATTTTCTTACGTTGAAACATAATTTGTCCTATATGAAGGAGGATGAAAAATGGAAGTTAAAAGTTGGGAAGTTAAGGAACAGTTCTGTTTTCCGCAAAGCTTTGGAGTGCCTAAGGAAGTAAAGACAATCAATGTAACCCCTCAGTATTTTCATGAGGAAATGGACAATATGGTGCATATCAATGGTATTTATCATATTACTTGTCACGTGGAGTTTGAGGAAGGTGAAGTGGAGCATCACGCAACAAGTGAATTTACGGAAATCGAAGACCTAGATTTAAATGGTGAGCTTGGTTATTTTGAATATGCGGTACCGATGAGTGTAGAGATTAGTAAAGATAGAATACAAGCCGAAACGTTACCGACAGTAAGTATAGAAACTATAAATTGCAAAGCAGAGTCAGATGGTATTGAAATCGTATGGCTAGTCAATTGTGAATATGAAACGCATCGTCCTAAAACGGAGGAAGTAGTAGCAGAGGTAAGACAAGAAATGATTGAAGAAGTAGAAGAAATCCTAGTATTAGAGTCTAGTAGCCATAGAGAGGCCTTTGTAAGTAATGAACAGCAGTCCCCACGTACGGTACAGGAACCAGTTCAGGAGCAGACTAATGTGACGATTAAAAATAGAGAAGTGGAAAGCCCGGCTGAGGATGATTCTGAGCTACAGTTTATATTTAATTTGGAGGATGGGTATACCAAGCTTTCCTTTCCATCAAATAATGTCCTTAAATAATAGAAAACCAAGAAATGCTAGAAATACTAGCAAGAGAAAATCCCATGTTGTTGGAACAATTAAAACACGAACAAGTTGAAAGCAACCGATTGGTATAATGATTCCTTTCACGTAAAAACGAGTTCTTCTTAACCAGTCGGGCAGTAAATAGGGGTTGTATCCTCTTTTCATAGTGTTTTCCTCCTTTCACAAGACTATGCTTGACGGCATATAATAATATCCTATACAATAAAAACAACTATATATGGATGCTATGAATGGGAAGAGTAAAATGACACGGTTATCTAAAGAAAGGAAACAATTTGCTGAAATGTTTCCGTTAGCCACCATTTGAAGGTAGCCCAAGAGCAGCTTTTGTGAACTAACAGTAGCAATTGCCGGTTTGAAGCCGTTATCTAATTGAGAGCGTGATGTGTTGTATTGCATCTGCGAATAAAGGTGGTACCGCGAACAAACTCCTTCGTCCTTTAGTGATGATAGGAGTTTTTTTATATTCTTTTTTAAGGAGGAAACGATATGACAAATGAGACAACGATGTCAACCAAGTATGATCCGCAGTCAATCGAAAAAGGCCGCTATGAATGGTGGTTAAAAGGTAAATATTTTGAGGCGCATCCAGAAAGCGAAAAGGAACCATATACCATTGTGATTCCACCGCCTAACGTAACAGGGAAGCTACATTTAGGTCACGCCTGGGATACAACTCTTCAAGACATTATTATTCGCATGAAGCGTATGCAAGGATATGACGCTCTATGGCTACCAGGAATGGACCATGCAGGTATCGCTACACAAGCAAAGGTAGAAGAAAAATTACGTGCTGACAATATTTCGAGATATGACCTAGGTCGTGAAAAATTTGTGGAAGAAACTTGGAAATGGAAAGATGAATATGCAGGACATATTCGCAAGCAATGGTCAAAACTAGGTTTAGGCTTAGACTATTCTCGTGAACGCTTCACTTTAGATGAGGGTCTTTCCAATGCAGTAAAGGAAGTATTTGTTAAGCTTTATAACAAAGGCTTGATTTACCGCGGGGAATACATTATCAACTGGGATCCTGCTACAAAAACAGCACTTTCTGATATCGAAGTAATTCATAAAGATATACAGGGTGCATTCTATCATATGCATTACCCACTTGCAGATGGTACTGGTTCGATCGATGTTGCAACAACTCGACCAGAAACAATGCTAGGGGATACAGCGGTTGCAGTACATCCTGAAGATGAGCGCTACAAACACTTAATCGGAAAAACGGTGAAATTACCAATCGTTGGCCGTGAAATTCCAATCGTAGCAGATGATTACGTAGATATGGAGTTTGGTAGTGGTGCTGTTAAGATTACTCCTGCACATGACCCAAATGATTTTGAAATAGGTAATCGTCATAACCTAGAGCGTATTTTAGTTATGCATGAAGATGGTTCAATGAACAAGAATGCAGCTAAATATGAAGGAATGGATCGCTTTGAATGCCGTAAACAAATCGTAAAAGATCTTCAAGATGCAGGTGTTTTATTTAAAATTGAAGAGCATGCACACTCTGTAGGCCACTCTGAGCGAAGCGGAGCAGTAGTTGAGCCTTACCTTTCTACTCAGTGGTTTGTAAAAATGCAGCCACTTGCAGAAGAAGCGATTAAGCTTCAAGAATCAGAGGGTAAAGTAAACTTTGTACCGGATCGTTTTGAAAAAACGTATTTACGTTGGATGGAAAATATACATGACTGGTGTATTTCCCGTCAGCTTTGGTGGGGACACAGAATTCCAGCTTGGTACCATAAAGAAACTGGCGAAGTGTATGTTGGGCATGAGGCTCCAGCAGACGAAGAAAATTGGAAGCAGGATGAGGATGTACTAGATACATGGTTCTCCTCTGCTTTATGGCCTTTCTCTACGCTAGGCTGGCCGGATGTAGAAAACGAAGAGATGAAGAAGTATTACCCAACAAATGCCCTTGTTACAGGTTATGATATTATATTCTTCTGGGTGTCACGTATGATATTCCAAGGTGTAGAATTTACAGGAACCCGTCCATTTGATGATGTATTAATTCATGGTCTTGTACGTGCAGAGGATGGGCGTAAGATGTCTAAATCCCTCGGCAATGGTATTGATCCAATGGACGTAATTGATAAGTACGGAGCAGATTCACTACGCTATTTCTTAAGCACTGGTTCTTCTCCAGGACAAGATTTACGTTTCTCAGTAGAAAAAGTAGAGGCCGTTTGGAACTTTGCCAATAAAATCTGGAATGCTTCACGCTTTGCGTTGATGAATATGGATGGATTGAAATACGAGGAAATTAATTTAGATGGGAAAAAATCCGTTGCAGATGCTTGGATCCTAACTCGTTTAAATGAAACAATCGAGCAAGTTACAAGACTTTCAGAGAGATATGAGTTCGGCGAAGTTGGTCGTGCCCTATACAACTTCATCTGGGATGATTTCTGTGACTGGTATATCGAAATGTCTAAGCTTCCACTAAACGGAGATGACGAAGAAGCGAAGCATATGACTCGCTCGGTTCTAGCATACGTATTAGACAACACGATGCGTTTGTTACACCCATTCATGCCTTTCATAACAGAAGAAATTTGGCAAAACCTACCGCATGAAGGCGAATCGATTACAGTAGCGGCATGGCCGACAGTGAACGAAGAGCTTTCTGATCAAAGCCAAGCAGCAAGCATGAAGCTACTTGCAGAGATCATTCGCTCTGTTCGTAACATCCGTTCAGAGGTACAAACACCGATGAGCAAAAAAGTACCGTTATACATTTCTGCAAAAGATGCAGATACGCTAGCAGTACTAGAAGCAAACGCAAAATACTTAGAGCGTTTCTGTAACCCAGAGCCTCTAGTAATCGGTCAAGACCTAGATGATCCGGGCCAATCGATGTCAGCAGTAGTAACAGGTGCTCTTTTATACCTTCCATTACAAGGCTTAATCGATATTGAGGCTGAAAAAGCACGTCTAGAAAAAGAATTAGAAAAATGGGCAAAAGAAGTGAAGCTAGTTCAAGGGAAACTATCCAATGAACGCTTCGTATCAAAAGCTCCTGAGGCAGTAGTAGCTGAAGAGCGGGCAAAAGAACAGGACTACCTAGAAAAGCACGCAACCGTTCTAAAACGTATTGAGGAATTAAATAGCTTGTAAAACAGCAAGTGCAAGTGTAGCCAGAACCGATGAGGTATCTGGCTACACTTTTTCTTATTTTGAGTGGGAGGGGTAGGACGTTGCGGAGATTAGGTAGAACCTTGCAGAGACGGGAGAGAACCTTGCGGAGATTAGGTAGAACCCTGCAGAGATGGAAGAGAACCTTGCGGAAACAAGGTAGAACCTTGCAAGTGTCATTCTGAGGAGGATATAGAGAAAAAGTGTTGCAGAGATGACGAAAAGTGTTGCGCGAACAGTTAGAAGTGTTGCAGAGATAAGCTAAAGTGTTGCGCGAACAGCCCGAAGTGTTGCGGGAAATAAAAGTGTTGTGGTAAATGGAGAAAGTGTTGCAGAAAAGAAACAAAGTGTTGCACAAATAACTGGAAGTGTTGCAAAAATGAATGGCCACCCACATAAACAAATAAAAGTACATCAAGCTTAACGCTCGATGTACTTTTTTAATTGCTCATCCACATAATTCATAATTGGTATAGCGATATCCGTCTGGGTTGTTTGATAATATGATCTTGCTCCAACCGGATCCTCTAATTCATTGAATAGCCATCTGCCATCGGGTAGAAGTAAGAAATCAATTCCTACGTAATCGCTTTTAATGGCTTTTGCTATTTTAATTACATCTGCCTCTTGAGTTGTAGAGAGCTCATATTTTTCTACAGTTCCACCTAGCGTGAAATTGGATTTAAAGCTATTTGGAGCACCGATTCTTTTTACTGCTCCAATTACCTCGCTACCTAGCATAAATACTCTTACATCGGTAGCATTCGTTTCTACATAAGCTTGAGCAATAATGGTCTGGGATGAAAAGTCATTTAGAAATACATCAGCATCTTGTGCCTTTGTAAACCTTTCTACCTGCATTCCCCCATGTCCGCCAGTGGTCTTAAGTACAACCGGATAATCTCGTATGTCTTGAACGTCGTTAATTTTATAGGTTGGAACTGTAGCGATTCCAAGCATTTGGACTAGCTGGATTGCTTTCCACTTATCATTAGCAATGACGTTGACCTCTGATCGGTTGAACATGGGAACACCGCGTTGCTCTAACTTTTTAGAAAGCTCAGGATTCCTTGCTCGAAAGAAAATGAAATCACAATCAGGAAATTCGGTTTGATTATCGTCTATAACCGTAAGAGAATGGCCAAGAGTTTTTGCTGCTTGGATTAACCGATCTATAAAGCTTTGGTTTCGCTCAATCTCTTTATATTCATATATCAATAAGCCGTTCATATAACAACAGCACCAATTTTAGATAAAATGTAGTCGATCATCGCATCTCCTACGTTAATGCCTGTGACGTTATAAATGTTACGTATATGGGCTACTCCGTTAACTTCACATACTAAGGGCTCTTCATTTTCCCCAAACAGAAGATCTACTCCTGCGAATTCGGCATTCAGTGCAGTAGCAGCTTGAATAGCTACTTCCTTTTGTCTTTCTGTTAAAATAATTTCAGTTGCAGTTCCACCATTAGTAATATTAGCGCGGAAATCTGTAGCTGATTGGCGATGCATGCAAGCAACGACTTGGCCACCTACCACATTCACCCGTATGTCTCTTCCTCTGCTAGATGCAATAAATTGCTGGAAGACATACTCTACACCCTTAAGTTCTTCTACTTTATCAAAGAACTGCTCTCTTGTTTCAATTAGGTATACACGCTGACCAAAGGAGCCATGCGCTTCTTTAATGATCATTGGCAGTTGAAGTATTTGTAGCACTTGTTCGTAATAACCTGTATGCAAAATAGTGAATTCAGGATAAACTTTTGGTGCTATGATCGTTATAGGCATTGGTACATCAGCTGTTGCTAGCTCGAGATATTGATGTGCTTTGTTATCACAAATCTCAATTACACTAGGATCATTGAACACTGGTATGCCCGCATTCTTCAGATATTTCGCAAGCAAAATATCTTTATCAAGAAAGACGACAAAATCAGGCCTCGCTGATAAGCTTTCATGAACGTTCATCAGAAGTTCATAATTCTTTACTAAAATAGCTTGTAAGCCTTTTTTCTCTGCGGCTTCTTTAAGGAGGAGAGCCTGATCGAGAAACTTATCATGTGTAAGACTACCATTGTAAATGATCCAACAAGTTTGCATAATTAAATGACCTCCACGGGTACGTGTTATAATGTGTTCACAAGAAGTTTAGCAGAAAAGTAACCAAGACGGAATAGGGTGAATGACTTGGAAATAAAAAAATTTAACAATTATAAGATAAAGTGGAATATTAATAGTGAAACTATGATTAAACCTGGCTTGGATAGGATAAAAAAGGCTTTGGATTTGCTTGGAAATCCTCAAGATAAACAAAAAATAATTCATGTTGCAGGAACAAATGGAAAAGGTTCAACGATTGCTTTTATGAGAGCGATCGCGTCTGAACATAAACTCAAGTACGGAAGTTTCACATCTCCCTGTTTAATTGACGTACATGATCAAATTCAACTGAATGGTAATAATGTGACAGAGGCTCAAATGGATCACGCGTTTGAACAACTAGTGAATGTGGGTATTAGTGGAATGCTTACTGACTTCGAACTGTTAACAGTTGTTGCGTTTATAGTCTTTGCAGAACAAGAATTGGATGTAGTATTCATAGAAGCCGGTATGGGTGGAAGATTTGATAGCACAAACGTGATTAAACAATCAGTAGGGGTAATACCGAGTATTTCTATAGATCATACTAATTTCCTTGGGGAAACAATCGAAGAAATTAGTTGGCACAAAGCAGGAATTATTAAGGAACATGGCAAATTGATATTAGGTGATACTTTACAGTCTTCTAAAGAAGTTATATGGAAAGAAGTAAATAGTCAAAATGCAGAGCTGATAGAGATAAATAAAGATTTTCAAATCCGTAAAAACAGCTATAATTATAAAAACTATGCATTTGACGAACTAACCCCTCAGATGCTAGGGAAGCATCAGCTTTCTAATATGGCCCTTGCCATCACTGCAATGATAGAAACTGGTTTTATATTAAATGAAGAGAACGTTAGAAAAGCTGTTATAAAAGCTTCACTTCCTGGTCGCATGGAAAAGTGGAATGACCATGTTTACATGGATGGTGCACACAATCAAGCTAGTATAGATGCACTCGTTGATACCATTAAGCAGTATTTCCCTAATGAACATATTCACTTTATTATTGGTATTTTAAAAGATAAAGATTATAAATATATATTAAGCAGACTAGAAGAAGTTGCGACTAGCTTTGAATTCGTTGACTTCAAACATGAACGTGCTTTAGCCGCTACTACATTATTTAACCACTGTTCCCATAGTGATAAACGTGTAACTAAAGATATACATTTGATAGACCTACATAAACCTAAAAAAGAAAGCGTGACTATTGTATCAGGGTCATTGTATCTAATTACCGAATTAAAAGGAATAAACAGTTAAAATGTAATTTTAATTATTCAGTTTATATATGTTATAATCTTTATAATACAAATATATGTAAAATTAATAGATATGTTGAAGGGAGGTCTAAAGGTCTATGGAATTCACTCAGAGAGCAAAAAATATAATGATAGCCGTATGGTTTATCTTTGTTCCACTAGGTACTCTGTTAGTGTATATAAATTCCCCAACAAAACCTACCGAATGGGAAAACTACGGCTACTATTTGCTTTTAGCCTTGTTATCTAGTGTATTTCCTTTTGTGATAGCCGGATCCACCATTGTTCTAGTCCTTTGGGTCAATGTAGCAATTTTCATGCAGTTCGGTATACTAGCAGAATTAATTTCGATGCAATTATGCATGTTTCCTATTATCTACCACATGAAAATAACACGTGAAACGTTATTTAAATACTTCTTCAACTCATCTATGTTTTTCTTTCTTTCCGTAATATGCGGAAGTCTTATTATTGGACTTGGATTTGAAGTGGGTAGTGTGAATATAATGGACGTTATTATTTTTGGTTCCTTATATGCCATCTCTTATATTTTCATAAACCATATTATATTATATGGGCGAGAAGTAATTTGCGGCTTTAAACCACTTTTTCTTACAAAAGATTTCTATTGGGAAACTGCATGTCTTTTAATGACATTGCCTTTTGGGCTAAGCTTATATTTATTTGAAGCTGCAATAGGTCCCATTGCTTTATTGTTAATGGGAATCCCGTTAATGACAATAACTGTGATCGTTCGTTTATATAGTGATTCAGAAAAAGTCAATAATGATTTGAATAAGGCTAGTGAATTTGGACATGAGTTAGCGGAACGTTTAACATCTAATGAAATACTAGATATTTTTGTGGAAAGAGTTTCTAACATGTTCCCTATTGATAGTGCTTTTATTGTTGATAATTTAAATGGCAAATTTATTATTTTACGCGCAATGGTAGATGGAAGTATGAAAGAGCTAGAATTCCCTCATGAAGAAATTCAAAATAGCTTTGTAGGTGCGTGTTACGATAAAGGGGAGCCAACCCTGTTTAATAAACAGGTAGAATGGACTTCACAAAAGCCTCCATTTTTATCAACAGAAATGCAAAGTGTCATGTGTGTACCAATTTACCGCAACAAAAAAATTGAGGGAGTATTGGTTCTAGCAACAAAGAGTAAGTTCGCATTTGAGCCATATCAGTTAAATATAGTTCATTTATTATGCTCCTATTTTGCTGTTTCCCTTGAAAAAGCAAGATTTGTTCGCGAAGCTGTTGAACAAAGTGAAATTTGTGAGCTTACAAAACTCTTTAACTATAGATATCTAGACAAACAAATAGCGCGCGATATGGCAAAAATGGAGGTAGGGGCTTATCAATCTCTGTCATTAATCATGCTGGACATAGATAAATTTAAAGCCGTGAATGATACGTATGGACATCATAGTGGAAACCTAATTCTTAAGGAATTTGCTCAGCTCATAAAAAGTGAAATTGGCAAGGAAGGCACTGTAGGAAGATACGGTGGAGAAGAGTTCGTTGTCATCCTTCCTAATTACACCAAGCTACAAGCCATGAATCTCGCCGAGCAGCTGCGATTAAAAATCGAGCAAACGCCATTTATGGTCGAGCTAGACCTAGCTGATGTAACAAGAGAAGAAATCATCTTTATTACAGCTAGTATTGGCGTTTCGACTGCTCCAGAGGACAGCGACGAGGGCAACTCTCTTATCCGTAATGCCGATCGGGCACTGTATATCGGAGCGAAGCAGGCAGGTAGGAATAGGGTTGCGGAGTATGTGAAGTCTTAATAACAAGTATAAAGGCGAGTATGCTGTTAACTAGCATACTCGCCTTTATCTGTTATAACATTTTGAACTGTACTATTAGGGTGGTCAAGTTTACTTATAGTTCTCTATCCTTAACTATAGGAGGTTCGACTTTATATATAATAGGTTCAGGTTGTTTAAGGTTAGAGAAGGTTTCAATTATATCCTCGTCGTATATAATCTGAAGTCTAGAGTTTCCGTTTCTTTCTTTGTTGCCATTCAAAATAACCTTAGGTGCTGAAACTCCTCCTTTAATTTTTAAATTAGAAAGTACACCGAAAATTTCCAGATCTTTTTCTGAGTAGAAGAAGCCATTTATTTCACTAGGGGTATTTTCTAATACAGAGTTAAAATTTATTCTGATTTTTCCTTTGGAAAAAATTATGAGATTTCCCATTTTGTCATCAGTTAATTGCTTTCCTTTAATTTTTGAAAAGTGAATATCTACATCACCTTCTGCATATATTAGTAAGTTACTCGTTAATTCTGCTCCTTGAATATTGACATTTTCTCCAACATATATTGGTCCATCTAAAATATTTTTATTGACTGGTAGTAAGATAGCTTTACTGCCTACATGTAGGTTACCACCTACATGTAGACCATTTTTAAAGGTAATATCAGAATTATATATATGAAGATCACCTATCGTAGAGAATTTATTGAAAATATGATTTCCTGTTAAACTAAAGGAAGCGTTTGGGTCCTCTATTTCTCTACATTTTAAAAGAAGACCTTCAAAATAGCATCTGTCTTTTGTTACTGTAGGTATGAGAGTATCTATCTCTTTTGTCGAAGGATTTATTGGTAGATTAAATCTACCCGTCGAATAATTCCCTTGTGAATTAATCATAAAGTTCTTTTTTTGGTCGGTGATATTAATGAAACTACTAGAAGGTTCTTTTTTTATAAACTCGGCTTGAGACTTAGAGAAAAGATTATTAAGGTCTCTTTCTTTAGTATAATAACTTTTATCTAAAAAATCTTTTTTATTGATATGTTTATTGTAATTAATATTAAACCATTCATGTATCTTGTAAGAGTTCCCTGCAAGAATTATTTTAGATTTTTCTTTTCCCTTAGTTGGTGATATAGTCGGTAATTCATCTCGTGCCCAAGTAGGCAAGTACAAGTATGTTTTTTCAGAAGTGATGAGATTTCCATCTATTTTCACGTCACCTGTTATAGACACGCCCCCATGAAGAAATAAATTTCCTTCTCCGTCTTCAATTCCATCTTTTTTATTTAAATTTGTTCCAACAGCATAATTTAAAACTTCTGGTGAAACCTCGGCACCGATTTCAATATCTGTGTAGATAATCCTTGAAAGGTCACCTGATTTTCCTATACTTTTAATTGTTATCAGTTTTCGTAAGTTATTCTTTTTTTCTATTCCATTGGTTACTTCAACTACAGGGGCTGAGTTGGTTATACATGCTGTATAAGTATTTGCTTTTAAATTTTCTTCTGTTTCACAATTATTAAAATCGGGCATATACGGAATTTTATTTAAATTACTTTCAAAAATCTTCCTTTCAACGCCATCTCCAATTCCTTCAATCAATTCTGAATTAATCTCTTGAGTCATTCTGTCTATACCTTTTTCAGCTAAAGCAGAAGCTCTTACCTCATCTTGTCTTACCTCATTTTTACTTGCTCCACTTAAAGTTAAAGATATTAAACTAAGGCCTAATATACTAAAAATTAAGAGAAGAACAATAGTGATTATAAAGGTATTTCCTTTTTTGTTTTTAATAACATCCATTTTATTCTTCCTCTCTATCATTTATAGTTTTTACTTGAGTTTCAAACATCTTCTCTTGATTATTTTTTTTATTAGTTAGAACGAGAATGACTTTATAGAGACTGTTATCAGTTTTTTGGATATATGATTTGGATGAGATACCAATATGTTTATTTTCAGGGCGAATGTAACTGTCTTCTATAACAATTTGATCATTGTCAAAACCACTTTTTCTGGGAGGGGAATTATCTTTTTTTATTAAAAAATAATTTTTATTTGAGACTTTATCGGGCAATGATTCGATTTGTGTTTCTTTTGTTGTATATATTTCTTTTGTTAATGTAGCTATTAGAAAATCAGCTTCATCTCTCATTGCATTAGAAACTTTTATATTTTCATAATGCTCTACTCCTTTTGTTATTAAGGAAAAAGAAAAAATTGCTATTGTAGTGTATAAAAGTAGAGATGCTAATAACTCTAAAAGTGTTAATCCACTTGAATTAGATAGATACTTACTCATAAACCACATACCCTTCTACTGAGCTATTGTTTTGACTAGATAAAGATTTTATTTCGACTTTGGCGTTAAAAATTTGCAGTTCCTTTTCTCTCATATCTTGAAATGTATAAGTTACTATTTTGTAATTTTCATCGTTTAATTTTATTTCACGAGTAAAAGACGTGTTGTATAACAAATTTGAGTCTTTTTCAATCTTATCTATGTGTTCAAATGGGTTAATTTTTAATCTTTCCAATTCAGCCTCAGCTAAATAAATCATGACTAATTTCTCATTATTTTTAACAGTATTGACACTAGTATTTATAAATAATTGAAAAAACGAAAGTAGAACTATTGATATGATAGCTAATGATGCAAGAACTTCAACAAGTGTTAACCCCTTTTGATTTACCAAAAAAACACCCTCTTTGACCTATTAATATTTAAAGTAATCTATTATACTTCCAATATTATCATAAAAAATACGAATAAATAGATACAAATATAGAGTTTTTAGAAGAATTATGAAAAAATAGCTACTAAAGTCATGTGTAATTTTACTTAAATTACGTTATTATCTTTAATATACTCTTATTTTTAAGAAAAAAATCCATTTTATAGGTTAAAAAAGGTAATAATAAGTGAATTAAGAAGTGGGTGAATAATATGAGGAAGATTATTTTAATATCTATAGTATTTGTCTTATTTTCAATAGTTATCCTTAACGGTGTGGCAAATGCCGAGAAGAAAACAGATGGTGGTAGCTCCACTATTGGTGGCGTAACTATAGAAACTAAAGATCGTGAAGAGGTCATTGCTCTTTTAAATGAAGAAATAGCAAAGTGGAAAGAACGACCAATAATCTTAAAAACTCTAGCCAAGGAAATTGTACTTGATCCAAATAGCTTTAGTTTTAATGTGGAATATAGTTCTCAATCCTATATCGATGCAACTTCCAATGCTTGGTTTAAATTTTGGAAGAAAGATGCTGAGGTGAATCTTCCTTTAACAGTTGAAATAGATGAATCTTTAATAGAAATGCTAGCTCAATATCCATCACTAAATATAGAGAAAACGATTGAAAATATAAAAAGAAGTGTAGAGAATCTAGTATCAACGCCAATTGAAGCTGTAGAGCTCGATTATACTATTTTAGAATCCGAGAGAATCGCCTTTAGTCTTGAAAGTGTAACTCAAAATTTAGTGGGACAGGCAGATATTATTGAAGCATTGAATGATGTGGTCATACCCGAAGGTCAGACTTTTTCGTTATTAACTAAGCTACAGGAGTCAAATGTTCCATATAACGATGCCACAATGGACTTCATTGCTTCGCTCTTATATGCGACTGTCCTTCAAACAAATTTTGAAATCGTCGAGAGACACTCGCAAGGAATAATTCCTTCGTACTTAGAGCCTGGTATTGAGGCTGATGTAGAAAGTGATTTTAGTAAAGACTTTAAATTTATAAATTCTATTCAACTACCGGTTGTCTTGAAGGTTGGTATAAAAGGAAACGAAATATTAGTTGAATTTTATACAGCTCAATCTGAAATAAAAGGCACTTATGAAGTTTTAGAAAAGGAAATTGTTAATCCTCGTACAATCTACCGTTACTCTAACAGTTTAAAAGAGGGAGAAGAGGAGTTAGTTCAGGAGGGGGAGCCAGGTTTAAGAGTTACTGTATATCGTACAGTAGCGGATAAGATAGGCCCTTATGAACTACAAGAAGTAATTAGCAAGGATTATTATCCACCAAAGCATCGAATCGTACTTACGTCTATTAAAACTTCAGTAAGTGCTGGATCTAATACTTTGACTGACATAGATTTAAATGGAGATGGGTTGCCAGATATAGAAGAAACAGATAAAGGTCCATCTAACACTCCAGATTCACCTAATTCAGAGCAAACTGGTGAATTACCAGAAGGTAGCTATTACGATAAGGCTGGAAATATTATTACACCGAAATAAAGAAATACGAGGTGAGAAAAAATGAAAAGCAAGACTCGTAAATTATTAGGAGACCTACTAGTTGAATCACATGTTATAACTTCAACTCAACTTGATCATGCGTTAAAAAACAAAAAACGAGAAGAGAAGCTTGGAGATTATTTAATTAGTGAGAACTTAATTACAGAGCAACAATTAATAGAAGTTCTAGAATTTCAATTAGGTATTCCACATGTGAATTTAAACCAGTTTTCTATAAATCCTGAACTCATCCAATTGGTTCCTAAGGAATTAGCAAAGCGAACTAATGTAATGCCTTTAAGAAAAACGAAAAATAAATTATTGATTGCTATGGCAGACCCTATGGATTATTTCGCTATCGAAGAAATACGAATGGCCACTGGATGTCAAATAGAGACAGCCATTGCAGCTAAGGATGATTTATATCGCACGATTACAAAGTATTATGATTTTCAGGAATCCATGGAGCAAGCGTTAATCGATATGTCTCCAAAGGAAATGGAAAACGATACGCAAATAACGGACGAGGATTCGCCAATAGTTCGCCTAGTCAATCAAATCATAGCTAATGGTGTTGCTCAAAGAGCTAGCGATATACATTTTGATCCTCAAGAGACGGAATTGCGAGTACGTTATCGTGTGGATGGGATGCTTAAAACAGAGCGTTCACTTCCTAAATACATGCAAAATGTCGTACTGGCCCGTATTAAAATTATGGGAAATCTTAATATTACTGAAAATCGTATACCTCAGGATGGCCGTATTAAAATTACAGTTAATATGAGGTCGATTGATATTCGTCTCTCTACTCTTCCAGCAATTTACGGGGAGAAAGTAGTAATGAGGATACTAGATATGTCAAATGCCTTAAATGATGTGACTAAACTTAACTTTAGCGATAAAAATTTAGCTGCATTTAACAAAATGATTGAACATCCAAACGGAATTGTTTTAATAACTGGCCCAACAGGTTCAGGGAAATCATCCACTCTTTATGCAGCACTTAACAAGCTGAACGATGAGCATATTAACATTATTACCGTTGAAGATCCAGTGGAATATCAATTAAATGGCATAAATCAAATTCAAGTTCGCGAAGAAGTAGATTTAACGTTTGCAGTCGGATTAAGATCTATATTACGACAAGATCCCGATGTAGTAATGGTAGGAGAAATCCGAGATCTTGAGACTGCTCAAATAGCTGTTCGAGCTTCTTTGACTGGGCACTTAGTTTTAAGCACTCTACATACTAATAGTGCGGTAGAGTCGGTATCCCGCTTGAAGGATATGGGAATCGAGCCATTTTTATTATCTTCTTCGCTAGTAGGTATAGTTGCTCAAAGGCTTGTGCGAAAAGTGTGTAGAGATTGTAGAGAAAGTGCAGTTCCAAGTATTAGAGAAAAAGAGATTTTCATGGAAAGAGGAATAGAACTAGATAAGATCCAACGTGGAAAGGGCTGTCCAGCCTGCAATCAAACTGGCTATCGGGGCAGACTCGCAATCCACGAAGTCCTACGGGTAGATGAATACGTCAAAGATATTATTTTAACTGGGAAAAGCCCATCTGTTTTAAAAAGTCATATGAAAGAAACTGGTTTTCTTAGCCTTCTAGATGACGGGTTAATGAAGGTTAGAGACGGACTAACTACTACTGAGGAAGTATTGAGAGTAGCAACTGTTAACTGAGGTGAATGAGATGGATTTAAATATTTTTGACTTATTAGAAAAAGCATATCAAGATAAAGCCTCTGATCTTCATTTAACAGTTGGCCTGGCGCCGGTTTTTCGAGTTCATGGGAAGCTTGAAAACTTTGGAGATTACCAGTTGCAGAATAATGACACTAAAAAAATGCTGGAAGATCTGTTAGATACGGATGCACTGCATGAGTTTTCACAAAAAGGAGAGCTGGACTTTAGTTTTGCTCTAGAGGACTTATGTAGATTTCGGATCAATGCGTATCTCCAACAAAATAACGTTGCCATTGCTATAAGAATAATTGAATCAAGCATACCTTCAGTTGAAGATTTGGGAATGCCTAACGTCCTTTACTCACTTGCTGATAAACCTCAGGGTCTAATTCTAGTGACAGGACCTACTGGTTCAGGAAAGTCTACAACTTTAGCTGCGATAATCGATTATATTAACGCAACTAAATCAAAACATATTATTACGCTCGAAGATCCCATTGAATATGTTCATAAACATAAGAAATCTATCGTCAATCAAAGAGAAGTTGGTTCAGATACACAAAGCTTTTCCAATGGATTACGAGCAGCACTGCGTCAAGATCCGGATGTGATTCTAGTAGGAGAAATGCGAGATTTAGAAACGATCTCTACGGCAATCACAGCAGCTGAAACGGGTCATTTAGTAATGGCTACATTGCATACGAGTAGCGCACCAACAACAATTGATCGTATTATTGACGTTTTTCCGCCTCATCAGCAAGGGCAAATTCGAATCCAGCTTGCAAATGTCCTACAGGGAATTGTGTCCCAACGTCTCTTCTCTAAGGTTAATGGAGCAGGCAGAGCTGTAGCGACTGAAATCTTAATCCAAACGCCGTCGGTTACTAACCTTATACGCAACGAGAAAATTCATCAAATCAAAAATGTGATGCAAACTAGTCGAGCGTTAGGAATGCATACCCTTGAATCATCTATTCAGCAGCTCCTAGTCACTAAACAAATTACTTTGGAGGCTGCGAAGCCGTTTATGAATGCAGGTGAATTTTAATGACTGTATACAAATATGTCGGGAGAACCACGACAGGAACCATTAAAAAAGGAATCGTGGATGCACCAAATAAACAAGATGCCGTTGTCAAACTGCGTTCTCAAGGAATCAATGCTAGAGAGATTGACGAATCGAAGAGTATTCTTCATAAAGAATTATCGCTTGGCGGCAAGGTGAAGAATGAAGATTTTGTTATTTATAGCAGACAATTTGCAACACTTATCCGTGCAGGTGTATCGATACTTGAATCTACGAAAATTTTAGCCGAGCAGACCTCAAGCAAGCCTTTAAAAAATGGGCTGCTAGCAATTGAGGAAGATGTTCGCTCTGGTATTTCCTTCTCTGATGCAGCTTCAAAAAATCCAAAAGTTTTTCCTGCATTATTTGTCAACATGATTAAGGCTGGAGAGGCTACCGGTAACTTAGATTCAGCATTAGATCGTTTAGCGTTTTCCTACGAAAAACAATTCAATTTAAAGAAAAAGGTTCAATCGACATTAGCTTATCCTATTATTCTTTTATGTTTAACCTTAATTGTCTCGGTCTTTTTAATGCTAACGATTGTCCCTCAATTCGTGACGATGTTTGATGACATGGGAGCAGAGTTGCCGTGGATCACTAAAGCGGTAATGGGGTTAAGTGAATCTCTCCAAGCATCGTGGTATATCTATTTATTACTTATTATATTAGTAGTTTTTATCTTTCATTACTTCTTTAAAAACAATGAGAGGTTTAACTATTCCGTACATTTGTTTCTTTTAAGAGTTCCAGTATTCGGTAAGCTGCTACAAAAATCCGCCATAGCGAGAATGACACGGACTCTATCATCATTATTCAGTAGTGCCGTTCCAATCCTTCAGGCGTTAACGATTGTTGAAAGAGTAATTGGTAATCCAGTAGTAGGAAAAGTGGTAAAAGAATCAAGATCGAGCCTAGAAAAAGGGGGTACATTATCTGCTCCACTTTCTAAAAGCTGGATTTTCCCTCCACTAGTGTCACAAATGACTGCAATAGGTGAGCAAACCGGTTCATTAGACTATATGTTGGAAAAAATAGCCGATTTCTATGAGGATGACGTTGACAGAACAGTTGATAGTTTAAAATCTCTTATCGAGCCATTAATGATCCTTCTTTTAGCAGGAATTGTAGGAACAATCGTTATGGCCATCATGATTCCAATGTTTAGCATGTATGAACAAATATAAAAACAACTCATTTAAAGGAGGTGAAAAAGTCATGGATATAAATCAACATGTATCAAATGAAATGACAAACAAAGGGGATAGTTCAATGAAAAAGATGAAGCACTTATTAAAAAATCAAAAAGGTTTAACGCTTGTCGAGTTACTAGCAGTTATTGTAATCCTAGCAATCGTATCAGCAATCGCAGTTCCAGCAATCGGTGGAATTATAGAAAATAGTAGATATAGCGCAGTAAAAGCAGATGCAACAAATGTATTGAATGCAGCGAAGATGTATTTTATCGATAATCCGGAAGAGAAGGTTACTGATGGAGGAACTAAAACAGGTACTTTAACAGTAGATGTAGCTACACTAAAAAAAGAAAACTATTTAGAATCGTCTGGTAAAATTGAAACCGGTACAGTTACGAAGGGAAGTCCAAATACTATCAGTGCAGGCCCTATAACATTCTCGGGAAGTAAATCTATTACTTTTACTGATGCAACTTTAGATGATATCAATAAAGATACACAAAAAGGTAGCGGGGATATTAAGCCTATAGTAGGAACTAAAAAATAGTTAGATATCTGGATACTACAGCAGCCCTGCGCTGCTGTAGCTTTTAGTAAAACTTTTGAGCAAACGATCTTCGTTCATTGAAAAGTGTTACTAATTCTTATACATAGGGGAGAATGTCATGTTTGATCGATTCAAAAAAAAATCCAATCGATTTGTCGTTATGGATATCAATGAGTTTTTAATTAAAGCTGTTGTGTTAAACACAAACCAAATTGAAAATGCTGTAATTTATCAATCTCCTTTAGAGGATGGCATATTTGACGGAGATACATTAGTAGACGAGATGGCGTTCTATGAGCTAATGAAGGAACTCTTAGAAAAATGGGGGTTGAAGCGTTTAGATGTTCGTTTTTTTGTCCCTGAAAGTACAGTTATGATGAAAACTTTTGAGCATCCAGATGATATTGCAACTGAGAATTTAAAGGGATTTGTAGAAATGGAGCTTGGGAGATCTATTCATCTACCATATTCTCAGCCTTTACTCGATGTTTATGATTTTAAGCAAGGGGATGGAGAGGCTACTCTTTTTGCTGCTCCCTCAGAAGAAATTATTAAAGTGGCTGGTCTATTAGATGATTTATCTTTACATCCTTCTGTTGCAGAAATAAGAGCATTGGCTTCTATACGATTTTTTGAGGAAGTAATGAATATAGAAAGTACTAAGAGCTACTTAATAATGGAATGGTCTATTGCTGGAGTTTCTATCAGTATTTATTCGGGTGGTAAAGTTGAATTTCTGCGTTATCAATCAATCGAAACAGAACGTTCTAAATGGATTATCGAGACTAAAGATGAGGAATTTATATATGAATATACCGGAGACCCTGAAGAATATCGGGGCCAACTCATTGATCAAATTGCTGAAATTGACCGCATTTTAAACTTTTATCGTTTTTCTTTGTACAAAGGAGAAAAAGCGGTTGATGAGATTATTATATTTGGAGACAGTCCTGAAATGGAATATATCTATTCAGAAATGGTAGCTAATTTAGTTACCCCTATCCAGTATTTTGATGACACAAAGGTAAAAAACAAGTATACGAATTTTAATTCAAGAGATATTCCGTTAATTGGGCTTATTTATAGGGAGGTATAACCATGGTTCCAAATATAAACCTCTTACCTCAAATGGAGAGAAGAAAAAGTAATTCCATACTAGTATTAGTCATTGGAATTATTTTAATTGTGACAGTTCTTTTGTGGTTTTTTATTCAATACATGAGTTTAAAGGGTGACATAGAGCTTTTAGAAAATGAAGAAATTTACTCCATAGAAGAAAAGACGGATCTAGCAGATTATATGTCTAATGTAGATCTTTCATCGGAAGGGGACTTCCCTTCTTCTGTTGCTTTTGCAGAAACAATTTCTTATCCTGTTAGCCCTTTACTTATAGAAGTAGATACGTTAATAGAGGAGCATACATACTTACGACAGTATGGATTTTTAGAACAAGGAATGACTTTAGTAGTCGATATTGAAACATTAAGTTCTCTTTCCTATTTAGTTACCAATCTATTAAATAGTGAGTATTTTACAGATGCGAAAATTGAAAGCATCGCTAACTTCAACCCAAGTAATGATACTGAAAACAATGAAGTACATTTTAATATAATTCCTAGGTATTCAGCTACATTAACTTTAGAAATAGATACAGGTTACTTAAGAAATGGGGGTGGAACTCCTTGAATGAATTAGTTAGCAATAAAAGAAATGCTTATTTAATAATAGGGGCCCTTGTCTTGTTATTGTTATTTGCTATCTATTATTTTATTATTTCTCCACTAAAGGCTGAAAAATATTCGAAAGAGATCTCTGTCGAAGTACTTCAGGGGGAAGTGGCTTCATTAAAAGAACAATATAATTCGTTTCAAGCTTCAGATGTAAAGGTTGATAATATATTTGCGTTAGAGTCTAAAGTTCCATATGAACGAGAACTAGATGAACTATTGCTATCTTTAGAGCAAGTGGAATTGATTAGTGATTCTAAGATTGAAGCTGTAGAATTTAATAATTATGATGGGATACTTGATCAAATGCAGCTAGAGATATACCAAGAAGGTAGTGTGGAAGAAGAAGTAACGGATTCAGAAGAGGGTATTGAAGCTGAAGAAGAATCAGAATCAGCGGAAGTTACTGAAGGCACAGTGGAGGAGCCTCCTAGTTCACCTGTAGCTGATGCGCCTTTACCAGCTAATCTGAAATTGATTACCTTTAATGTATCTGTCCAAACTAAAAATTATGAGCATTTAGTTCTTTTAATAGAAGAAATTGAAAATTTAGAGCGAGTAGTGAGAGTAGATCAAATTACGATGAATGCTCCTGGGGAACAAGAGCTGCTATATGAAGAATCACCTACTGCTACCTCAGCTACTATTCAATTGACTACATTCTTTCATAAGGAATGATTCATCTAACATTTAAAATATAACTAGATAGGGAGTCTATCTATGTCGATATCTCAATTGTGTATGTATCTAGCCGTGTATGTGCTGCCGGCTTTATATTTGTTTGGCTTAGCTTGTGTGGTGCTAATACAGCAGTCCAGGAGATTGGAAAATAGATTGATTACGGCTATTTTAGTGGCCTACAGTTTCCTTTATTTTGGGGAGTTTTTTCGGCACCTGTTACCGATTGAATATAGTTCAACCGTTTCTGGTATTGGACTTGGTTTAATTAGTTTGTTAGTGGTGAGTCTTACTCTCCATTTGTATATACACGTTTCCAACTTGTACATATATATCCCTCGTATCGTATATCCTGGCGTCTTTTATGTACCTTTTTTGATTGTGCTAGTGGCTCAAATTTTACAATGGAGGATCATTCCATTTATTTTACACGAGCCAAGGGGCTTCTGGTACGTGCCTATTTATAATGAGGAATATTATTTCGTTTTAACGATATCAGCTATATTGACTCTTATAATGGTTTTTATTTTAATTATAGGCTTGCGAAAGACCGTGAATTTACAGCAACGCAAGTTATTAAAGTTTTTAATGGTTTGTACAGTGGTTGTGTTTACTTTAAAGGCTTCTATGGGTTATCTAAATTTCGGTGAACATATACCTCCCTATACATTCCTGATCGAAGGAATTGTTTTCTCCATTTTTATATCTTTTTCCTTCCTGCATAACGATTTACTGCCTAACATCTCACGGCGGTATCGAACCTTATTTGATATCAGTCCCATACCGATCATGATATTAGATAATAACTTGGATATTTTAGAAATAAACAAGCAAGGTAAGTTTCTATTGAATATCAGTGACCCAACGGATATGAATTTGATGAAATATGCACGGACCAAGCATAATAAAAAACTTCTCCGGAAACTAATTGAACAACTTCAGCTAAAAGGTACTTTACGAGACTATTCTTTGGCGCTAGACAATCTATACCTTGATGGCCGAATACACATCTCCGTAGATGCCAAGTACGTGGTTACTGGAAAGGAAAGAATCTACTACGCTATGCTTAGAGATGTCACGAGCGAGGTTGAAAAGGAAAAGATGATTATGCATATGGCCTATCATGATGTCCTGACCGATTTACATAATCGAGCTTTTTTTGTCACGCATATTAGCAAAAAATTAGTAGAACTGTCGCAGAGGGAAGCTGGAGAGGCATACTTTGTTTTACTAGATTTAAATCAATTTAAGATTATTAACGATAGCTTTGGTCATTCGGTGGGGGATCAAGTATTGCAATATACTGCTGAAGTTTTGAAAGATGCAACGAATAAAAACGATTTGGTAGCCCGTTTTGGTGGAGATGAGTTTGTTTTATTTTTAGATGACTTTAATACCCGTGAAGACTTTGAAGGATGGCTATCTCAATTAAGAATGACATTTGAGGAAAAAAACTTTATTTATAACGATATCCATATCAAGGTTATACCAAGTATTGGGATAGCCTACTGCCCTGAGCAGGGAGATTCCTTTGAGGATCTTTTTCATGTAGCTGACCTCAATATGTATGCAGATAAAGAAAGTTTAAAAAGTAGGAAATAAGGTGTTTGAATGGAAATCGTAATCGCAATATTTGTATTTATATATGGTTTAGTGCTTGGCTCTTTTTATAATGTAGTGGGACTAAGGGTGCCGAAAGGTGAATCTATTGTTCGCCCGCCTTCTCATTGCACGATATGTGATCGCAATTTAACGGCTAAAGACTTGGTGCCGGTCTTATCCTATGTTTTTTTGAAGGGAAAGTGTCGAGGATGTGATACTAAAATCCATTGGGTTTACCCAGTCATCGAGCTAACTACAGGCGTATTATTCACATTTGCATACTTCCAACTAGGTTTTTCGTGGGAGTTCTTTATTTCGCTATTGTTTATTTCTTTATTAATAATCATTACAGTTTCCGATATTGCGTATATGCTCATCCCTGATAAAATACTTTTATTCTTTTTAATTCCACTAATTATTGGTCGCATTATCTCACCTTTAACTCCTTGGTGGGACAGTATAGTCGGAGCAATTGTTGGATTTGGAATTTTACTCTTAGTTGCTATGGTGTCGAAAGGTGGCATGGGTGGTGGTGATATCAAGCTTTTCTTTGTTATTGGTGTCGTGTTAGGAACGGTATCCACCTTAGTGACATTGTTTTTAGCCTCTGTTATAGGAACGGTAGTGGGTATTATTACGTTGAAAATTTCCAAGCAAGGAAGGAAAACCCCTATTCCATTTGGACCTTCTATAGCAATCGCAGCGATAATTTCTTTTTTCTATGGTCAAGCAATTGTCGACTTGTATATTAATTTGTTTTTTTAACTCGATAAGTTTTTAGGACGAGCCGACAAAGGTCTTGTCCTTTTTTAATTGGGGAATGGTAAAGTGGTGAAAAAAGAGGTGAAATTATGCCATTTCGAAAAAAAAATCCTAAGAAAATGATTTTAATGGCTGGACTACAAGGGCTTGTTATAGGAGTTGTCGGGGTTTTATTGTTTGGGTTGTTATTAAATATAGCTAACGATCGGAAGGTAGAAGGGGAAGCAAGTGGAGATAAGAATAATACGGAAAAGCCGGCTACCGAAAATGGAAAGGAAACGGGAGGAGAAAAGGTAGAGACATCTGCGGAGCCGTCCCTAACTTTCAAGGCCAAGCAATATGGAATGTTCTCTACAAAAGAAAGCGCCATTTCTTTTATGGCAGTTGAACCCTCACTAGAGCGTGCCGGTATTGTTCAGGCAGAAGGGCAGTTTTATATTTGGAGTGATTTATATGTAAAAGAAACTGCTGCTGTTAGTACAGAAGCATTGCCATCCTTTATAAAAAATTTTTACGTGTCTACAAGCAGTTGTGAGAATCCAAAAGTTAAAAACATGATGACATTATTGACTGAGGAAAATTTGTCTAAAAATTTTTTTGACTCCATTGCCAGTAAAGAAAAATATCCCGATGATCTAGCCACAATTGTTCAAGCTATCACAACGTTTTCGGACAGTCCATCAGTCATTCGACTACATGTTTTTACCCACTATTTAGAACAGAACGATTGTGTAAAATTAAATTTTTAAATAAGAAAACAGCCTAAAATCAAATAGTCACGTTTTTAACACAATTTTCATTTTCTCCATTCTTTTGTATGCTTAGGAAAAGGGGGAATTTCAATGAAAATAACAACAAATAACAGAATAATTCTAGCAAGCGAGTCACCAAGAAGAAAGGAGCTTTTTGGTAGATTAGGGATCCCATTTGAAATACAAGCCTCTGGTGTATCCGAGGATGTCGAACAGGAGCTATCTCCAGAGGAATTTACACTTGCGATAGCGACCAAAAAATCAGATGAAGTAGTACAAGGAAATGAGGATGCCATCGTTATAGCGGCGGATACTACTGTATATTTAGGCGAAAAGCTATTAACTAAGCCAGTTGATTCTAATCAGGCAAAAGAGTTTCTTCAAGCACTATCTGGTCAAGAGCACCGGGTAATCACAGGAGTATCCATCCAAGGAGCAGGTATTTCTATTGGCTTTACCGAAACTACTGCCGTGCAATTTTACGAACTGACAGAAGAACAGATAGATGCTTATGTTGCTAGCGGAGATTCACTCGATAAGGCAGGCGCTTACGGTATACAAACAATGGGTGGAATGTTCGTTGAAAAAATCAATGGCGATTACAACAATGTAGTCGGATTACCGCTAGGCCGTTTGTTCCAGACACTTTTAACATTGAAAGTCATTCAATTAGAAAAGGAGATTTCTGAATGAGTGTTAAAATTCCTCCAGCTCTCATGATCCGAGATGTACATATAGCGGACAGACCAAGAGAGAGACTGATTAGACAAGGTGCCTCAAGCTTATCAAACCAAGAACTACTTGCAATCTTGCTTCGTACTGGAACGAAGCAAGAGTCTGTTCTTCATCTTGCCAATCGAGTATTGGGTTTTTTTGAGCAGATTCAAGAGTTAAAAAATGCTACACTGGAAGAAATGATGACGGTTAAAGGAATTGGCCAAGCAAAGGCTGTCCAACTTCTAGCAGCTGTCGAGCTAGGAAAAAGATTATCACAGCAAAAAACGAATGAAAAGTTTACCATAAGGTCCCCAAATGATGCAGCCACTTATTTAATGCCAGATATGACCTCCCTCACGCAAGAACACTTCGTAACTTTATTCCTAAATGTAAAAAATCAAATACTACACAAGCAAACGATATTTATCGGGTCTTTAAACGCTTCCATTGTTCACCCTAGGGAAATATTTAGAGAAGCGGTAAAACGTTCCGCTGCATCCATTATTTGTGCTCACAACCATCCTTCAGGAAACCCTTCTCCTTCGACTGAAGACATAGATGTAACGAAACGGTTGATGGAGGCAGGAAAGCTTATGGGTATTGAGCTTCTTGACCATGTAATCATAGGAGACCATCAATTTATAAGTTTAAAAGAAAAGGGGTATATGTGACACTGTGCATTTTTCTTTCTTTCCGTTATAATAAGTGTTATTACTTAAAATAAGTGAAACTTGTTTAGATTAGAAAGGGAGTAAAAAATAGTGTTTGGATTTGGATCAAGAGATGTAGGAATAGACTTAGGAACAGCGAATACGCTTGTTTTCATCAAAGGGAAGGGCATCGTTTTAAGAGAGCCTTCCGTAGTAGCAAAAAACGTACAAAACGGTGACATTGTTGCAGTAGGTAACGATGCAAAAAATATGATTGGTCGTACTCCCGGTTCTATTGTGGCGATTCGCCCAATGAAGGATGGGGTTATCGCTGATTTTGATACTACCTCAGCCATGATAGAATACTATTTGAAAAATGCGATGAAGTCATCAGGAATGTCTTGGAGCAAGCCCAATGTCATGATTTGCGTACCTTTTGGTATTACTTCAGTAGAACAACGTGCTGTAATTGATGCTGCAAAGCAAGCAGGAGCTCGTGAAGCATTGACTATCGAAGAGCCATTTGCAGCTGCAATCGGAGCTAATCTTCCAGTTTGGGAACCTACAGGAAGTATGGTCGTTGATATAGGTGGAGGAACTACAGAAGTTGCTGTTATTTCTCTTGGTGGAGTAGTAACGAGTGAATCCGTTCGTGTTGGCGGGGATGCAATGGACCAAGCGATTACAAGCTATGTTCGTAAGACGTACAATCTAACAATTGGTGAACGTACTGCAGAGGCAATCAAGATGGAAATTGGATCTGCACGTGTTATGGAAGCAGAAGAGTCTATGGATATTCGTGGTCGTGACCTTGTGACGGGGTTACCAAAAACAATTGAAATATCATCAAAAGAGATCGCAAATGCATTGCGCGAATCTATTGCGTCTATCATTGATGGAGTGAAGAAAACATTAGAACAGACTCCTCCAGAGCTTTCAGCAGATGTAATGGAGCGCGGCATTATGCTTACAGGTGGTGGAGCTTTACTTCGTAACCTGGACAAAGTGATTAGTGATCAAACGAATATGCCAGTATTTATCGCTGAAAACCCATTAGATTGTGTTGCAATCGGAACTGGTAAAGCGTTAGATCATATGGGATTATTGAAACGTCAACAAACAAAAGGTTAAGGGGAAGTGAGATATGCCACAGTTTTTTTCAAATAAGCGATTAATCTTGCTACTTGTAGGGATGATTTTTCTTGTGGCACTTATCAGCTTTACATTGCGCGATCGAAATCATGCATCATTGCCAGAACAATTAGTAAAAGATGTAGTCGGTTTTGGACAAACGTTGTTTTCCAAACCGACTCAGTATGTAACGGGTGTTTTTAACAATATAGATTCTTTACTTAATACATATGATGAGAACAAAAGATTGAAAGCAAGATTAGAAGATTATGCCTCCTTACAAGCAGAAGTAAATGATTTAAAGCTCGAAAAAAAAGAATTACAAGAAATAGTTGATAAAAAAGAAGACCTTCGTGATTTCAACCCTATCCAAGCAACGGTTATTGCTCGTAATCCCGATCAATGGGAAGAGAAAATAATCATTAATCGGGGAGAGATTCATGGAGTAGAAGCTAATATGGCCGTAATGACTGCCAAAGGTCTAATTGGTAAGGTTATATTAACTACTCCATATACCTCTACGGTTGAGCTTTTATCTACACAAAACCCGAATTATCGTGTATCAGCTGTCATTGCAAGCGAAGAGGGAGAAGTGTTCGGATTAATAGAAGGCTTTGACGAAGAACGAAAAGAATTAGTTCTGAAGAGAATTGATTCGGAGTTTGAGGTGAAAAAAGGACAGAAAGTTACTACCTCAGGCTTGGGTGGAATATTCCCAAAAGGAATTTTAGTTGGTGAGGTAACTGAGGTTACCACTGATGATTATGGTTTGACTAAACTCGCTTACATTAAACCAGAGGCAAGCTTCTCTATATTGGACCATGTAATCATCGCAAATCGTTCTATGAACGGAGTAGATGGTTCTGATGGTGCTAATACGGAGGCTGACTTGGCTGCCGAGAAAGAGGCAGGGGATGGCTCATGATGCGATATCTAGTAGTGCTCATTTCGGTTCTATTATTTTATATGGAACCGATTTTTGGTCTTTTCTCGCCAATCGAGCTAAATAATGAACTTTATACACTAGTACCAAGGTTTTTAATTATATATTTGATTTTTGTTTCTATTTATTATGATAAAAAAAGGGCAATGTTATATGGATTGTTGTTTGGGCTCTTGTACGATGTCTTTTTCATTGATATTATTGGATTATATTCTTTTATTTACCCATTAATGTGCTTGGTAGCAAGTTTTATAGTAAAATTTATACACCAACACTTGCTGGTAGCTACTATCTTGTCGCTAGTTTTAGTGGCAGTAGTAGAGACATTGCTATTCTTTTTCTATACAGCAATTGGTATTAAAATCATGACATTTAGTAGTTTTTATGAACATAATCTTTTACCAACAATGTTGGCGAACCTCATCTTTATATTGATGTTCGGATGGTTATTTAAATATATTCTTCTATACCGTTTTAATCAAAAAGCATTACTTCTTCAAAAATAATATTTTTTGGTTTCACAGTAGATCTGAGGTGACTTGATTGACGAAAAAGCAGTTAATATCGATTAAAGGAACGAAAGAGGGCCTTGTATTACGTTTAGACGATCAGTGTTCATACACAGAACTTTTAGAAGAATTAACGAAAAAGGTTTCTGATGAAGGTTTTGAAGGCCAGGCAGAAGTACTCTTACAACTTGGATATCGATATTGTAATGACGAACAGGCAAAAGAAATTATAAATTGTGTACAACAGACGGCACATCTCCGTGTTTCTAAAATACAGAGTGAAGTAATGACCGTTGAAGATTGTAATAGAAGATTATTAGAAAATCAGTCAGAGACATATGTTGGGATTGTAAGGTCTGGACAAGTCATCAAAGCAGTGGGCGACCTCGTGGTCATTGGAGATGTCAATCCGAATGGACGAGTAGTAGCTGGAGGAAATGTGTTTGTTCTTGGAAGGTTAAAGGGCATCGCACATGCTGGTTCAAATGGCAATAAAAATGCAGTCATCGCAGCTTCCTGGCTAGAGGCAACCCATCTAATAATTGATAATGTTATAGAAACGATGACGGATGAGTTAAGTGTCTTATCGGAGCAACCCGAAATGGAATGTGCTTATTTACATACTAATGGCTCTATCGCAATTGACCGTTTACAGGAGCTTAGATTAATAAGACCAAATTTATCGACATTTAAAGGAGGAAGCTAATGTGGGAGAAGCAATCGTAATAACTTCAGGTAAGGGAGGAGTCGGTAAAACGACGACCACTGCTAACCTTGGTACTGCATTGGCTTTGCAAGGTAAGAAAGTTTGTTTAATGGATACAGACATAGGTCTTAGAAACTTAGACGTTGTTCTAGGACTAGAAAATAGAATTATTTATGATTTAGTAGATGTTGTGGAAGGTCGCTGTAAGATTCACCAAGCATTAGTAAAGGATAAACGTTTTGAGGATAAACTTTACCTTTTGCCAGCAGCACAAACAACGGATAAAAATGCAGTCAATCCTGAACAGATGAGAGAACTGGTTACAGAGCTTAAACGAGATTATGACTATGTATTAATAGATTGCCCTGCTGGTATTGAACAAGGATATAAGAATGCAATTGCAGGTGCTGATAAAGCTATTGTTGTCACGACACCTGAAATTTCAGCTGTGCGTGATGCAGACCGTATAATCGGCTTGTTAGAGCAAGAGGAAGCTATCGATCCTCCAAAGTTAATTATCAATCGAATCCGCCAGCATCTTATGCAAAGTGGAGACGCTTTAGATATTAATGAAATCACAACACATTTATCCATCGATTTATTAGGGATCATAGCGGATGATGAGAATGTTATTACATCTTCCAATAAGGGTGAGCCTGTAGTAATGGACCCATCTAACCGTGCTGCACTTGGTTATCGAAACATTGCAAGACGCATTCTAGGAGAATCCGTACCACTTATGTCAATGGATACCCCTAAAAAAGGCGTTATATCTAAATTAAAATCTATTTTTGCTAAATAAGAAAATAAGAGACATTAGAAGAAGGCACTTTCTGTTCTATTTTGAACAGAAAGTGCCTTCTTTGTTTTTGATTTACTTCATAATTGGCTAAAGATTCACTGCTTATATCATAGTGGTTCTTAATCTCTCTACGTGAAAAAAAGTGTAAAGAAAATGTTTCAACTTTGTGCTATTTCTTATCTCATTATACTTCTCCTGGTAGCCTTTTTTATCTTATATAGAAAGTACCTTATGTTTAATGATCTAAAAGGATGATATTAATTGATTGAAACGGAAGACGGCTACTCCAGCCGGCATAGCATGAGGTGAAGACCCCACAGGAGCACAGCGAGGGCACTGAAAAACTTACGTTTTTATAATAATTTTGTTTTTGAAAATTAAAAAAGGGTACTTTTTGTTCAAACTGAACAGAAAATACCCTTTTTCATTGCCTTATTCTTGCTCTCATTCGTT
>NZ_JAMAWN010000060.1:0-673 GCF_023713305.1 Psychrobacillus sp. MER TA 171
AGGCGTTTTCATGGCAGCGAATCGCATCTCTTGTTGTAAATGGTCGATCTTGCCATTCCATGTATTTGTGGCGTGAATGCGCCAAAACAAACGCGATAAAGTAAAGTTTTATTTCTCTTTTACTTACTGTTTTCTGCTTTGTTTCTCCCCAATCAACCTGCATCTGTTTTCCCATAGGCTGTTGTTGTATTGCCTCATACTGTCTTGTTTGTTTCGTCTTTTCAATTTGATACTTTTCTCTAACTTCTTGAACATATAATCGAACAGTACTGTCTCCAATCTCTAGGCTTGGAAACTTTTCTAATAACCAATCTTTAATCTGGGCTGCACTTAGGTGTGGATATTCCTCCAACCAGGCAACTATCCAATCCAGATGCTCATCTAATTTCTTCTTCCTTGTTTTAACTTCTTCAAATTGTTGGATTGCCTCTTCAAAGCTCATCTCCAAATATTTATAGACTGTCGTTCGAGATATTTTAAATTGATTTGCGATTTGAGAAACTGTTAAATTCCTTTTCGCAAGTTGATGAATTTCTAAATATAACACTAATTTTTCCTCCACTTGTCTGACCCCCAGTAAACGAATATATATAGTTTACTGAAAATCTATTAGATTAGCGAAAGTGTTCAATGTTATTTAGCAGAAACTGTCCATTTTATTTTAGCGTTTACA
>NZ_JAMAWN010000061.1:0-619 GCF_023713305.1 Psychrobacillus sp. MER TA 171
TGTGCTGTAGACGACCGTGGACGAGTATTGCATAAGTCATTCCCTATCAGACAGTCGGCAGAAGGATTTACGACCTTCTATGAACAGCTACTCGCATTAAAAAACAAACACGAGAAATCAGAAATCCTTGTTGGGTTCGAACCAACGGGACACTACTGGATGAACCTAGCGGCCCATTTAACAGCGCATGGCATCCGCTATGTGCTTGTGAATCCTAGTCACGTGAAGAAATCCAAAGAATTGGATGACAATCTACAGACAAAGAACGATGTGAAGGATGCGATGGTCATCGCCAAGCTAATCCGCGATGGGCGGTTCAGCTTCCCACGCATTTTAGAAGGTATCGAAGCGGAACTGCGCAATGGTGCATCCCATCGCGCCTCGCTTCAGAAAGAGCTTGGCATCATTACCAATCGAATCATTCGATGGACAGATCGGTTCTTCCCAGAATTCCAACATGTCTTTAAAGACATCGGGAAAACCGCCCTGGCAGTGCTGGAGAAAACACCATTACCAGAGGACCTTCGAGAAAAAGAAGTGGCGGAGCTACTCCCTTTCTACAAAGAGGTTGCTGGGTTAAAGTGTGTCTCTTCTCCCAAAATAATAAAACTCAAGGAAG
>NZ_JAMAWN010000062.1:0-487 GCF_023713305.1 Psychrobacillus sp. MER TA 171
CATCTTCCACTGGTGGACGACCTCGCCGTCGATGCCGACGAGATAGACGTTGCCGTCGGCGGTCTGCGGCGCGATGAGCGTATAGCCGCCTGCGGACAGCGCGGGATCGTGGGCGATGAGGCCGACGCCGCGGCGGCGCTGGGTGATCTGGTCGACGGTCGTCACTGCGGTCTCCATTCGAATCGGATACGGGGATGCAGCGGACTCTAGACGATTCGTCCGGTCAGTAAAATCGGATTATTCTTGACGGCCTGTTCGGAAAAATCTAACGGACTCCACATGCGTTCGATATCGCAGACATTCCGCTGTTTCGACGAAGTCGCGCGGCGCGGCTCGCTTCGCAAGGCAGCCGATGCGCTGCACCTGACCGCCGCGGCGGTACACCAGCAGATCCGCAATCTCGAGGAGCAGGTCGGCGTGCCGCTGTTCGACCGGCTGCCGCGCGGCATGCAGCTGACGCTCGCCGGCGAGATCGTGATCGCGGCCG
>NZ_JAMAWN010000063.1:0-478 GCF_023713305.1 Psychrobacillus sp. MER TA 171
CTTCGGGCGCCTGTTCCATCTCGCGCGCGAAGCGTTCGACCGTCGTCTTGTCCTGACGCTCCAGCGTGACGCGCACGAATGCCGTGAAGCGCAGCTCGACGGCTGCCGGGTTCAGCAGCGCGACGTAGGCGTCGATCACGCCCTGTTCCTCGAGCAGGTGAACGCGGCGCAGGCACGGCGTGGGCGACAGGCCGGCCTGTTGCGCGATGTCGGCGTTCGTCTGGTTCGAATTCTGCTGCAACGCACGCAGAATGCGTCGGTCGATTGCATCCAGTTTGATTGGCATGTTTGGCTACCGAAAACCTCAAGATTGGAGAATAACTCCAAATCAACAGCCGGAAGTAGCCGGTTTTGCATCCAATCTCCACGGGAAATTGCCGATAATCTGACGACTGCCCGGCCTACGAAGCGCGCGATCCCCGCGCGCCGCGGCGCCGCTTTCAGGAGTTTCCAGATGCCGCACGTCGCCTGGTTGCCG
>NZ_JAMAWN010000064.1:0-476 GCF_023713305.1 Psychrobacillus sp. MER TA 171
CTCCAGCGGCTGGCTGGCCTGCTCGCAGAGCCGGTCGAGCATCCGCTGCGCGGCGCCCGCGCAATCCTCGCCTTCGGGCTTGTTCTCGATTTCGTCGATCAGCGTCTCGAGGTGCTGCCGGTTCTGCGCGAGACGCCGTTCGAGCAGCGCGATTTCGTCGACCTTGTGCCGCAGCGCGACCAGCAGTTCGTCGTGCGGCCATGCGCCGAGATCGGGCGGCAGCACCGCGCGGATCTCGTCGAGCGAGAAGCCTGCGCGCTGCGCGCGATCGATGATCGCGAGCCGCGTCAATGCTTCCGGCCCGTATTCCCGATAGCCGTTTGCCTGGCGGCGGGCCGGTTCGAGCAGGCCGCTCGCTTCGTAGAAGCGGATGCGCGACGCCGCGAGGCCGCTCGCCTTCGCCAGTTCGCCGATTTTCATGATGGGCTCCAAAAGGGCTTGACCTTAAAGTTGACTTTAAAGTTATCGTTGGGCAT
>NZ_JAMAWN010000065.1:0-476 GCF_023713305.1 Psychrobacillus sp. MER TA 171
GTTGAACACCTCGACGCCGGGATGGCCGATCACGTCGGCGTTCTTGAATTTCGCAAGATTGTTTTCGTGATCCTCGTTCGTCGTTCCATCGCCCCCCGCTTGGGCGGACGGATTGGCCGTACTCATCGCCCGGACTTCGACCCACGGGTTCTCGCCCGTGTTGCTGTAGCTGGAGACGACCGCATCGGGGATGTAGTGGCGCACCTTGACAGAGGTGCGCACCGTGCATCCTCCCCAGGTGCAGTAGAGCCAGTAGCAGATACCTACCACCCGGTACTCCAAGCAATCGGGCGAGGCCACCGAGGCAACGATGGCGGTGGTGTTCAAGGCGTAGCTACCCGTGGCGCTGAGCAGCAGCAAGGAAGCCACGCCGGCCCGCATGCGGCGCATCAGGTCGAATGGTCGCGTCATGGCTGGGTCCTCCGACGCTGCTCGATGCGCGCGACAGCGCGGGCCACATCCGGCTCGCCATAGAC
>NZ_JAMAWN010000066.1:0-474 GCF_023713305.1 Psychrobacillus sp. MER TA 171
GTGCTCGCGGACGCGTTGCCGCCCGCGCGGCGCGGCTTGCATCGCTATCGTGCGGCGGCCGGCGGCGGCTATTACACGATGGCCGCGATGCAGAACGTCGGGCTCGCGCTCGAAGCCGTGCGCGGCTGGCTCGGCTACGCGCGATGGGCCGATGCATATGACGATGCGTTCGCGCAGCCGGCGTCGGAGCGGCTGTGCTTCCTGCCTTACCTGACCGGCGAACGTTCGCCATGGATGAACCCCGATGCGCGCGGCGGCTGGCTCGGCCTCGGGCTCGGCGACACGCGCGGCGCGATGATGCGCGCCGCGTTCGAAGGCGTCGCGTTCGCGTTGCGCGCGGGGCTCGATGCGATCCGCGACGCCGATCGCCGTGATGCCGTGACGACGCTGCGTCTCGCGGGCGGCGGCTCGGTCGATCCGCGCTGGCGCCAGTTGCTCGCCGACGCGCTCGGCGCGTCGCTGCACGCGATCGAT
>NZ_JAMAWN010000067.1:0-474 GCF_023713305.1 Psychrobacillus sp. MER TA 171
CAGCAGGAACGGCAGCCAGCCGAGCACCGGAATCTGCACGAGCGCGTTGAAGCTCGGCAGCACGTAGGCTTCCAGCGTGCGCGACAGTCCGAGCGCGACGCCGAGCGACACGCCGAGCAGCGTGCCGGCCGCGAAGCCGACGAGCACGCGCTGCAGGCTGATCAGCGTGTGGCGCACGAGATCGCCGCTCGATGCGAGGTCGGCCAGCGTGTCGACCACGCGTTCGGGCGGCGGCAGGATCTGCGGCGCGATCCAGCCGCGCGCGCTGCCGACGCTCCATAGCGCGAACAGCAGCGCGGGCAGCGCCCACGGTGCGAGCTGCCACGCGAGTCGTCGCAGCGCCGCCGCGCGGCGCGGCGGCACGGCGAGCGCGGGCGATTCGGACGACGGGACGGGAAACGCGGTGTCGCTCATCGGGGCGGTCCGGGTCAGGAGAGGGGCTTGCCGGCCGCGTCGTAACGTTGCCAGTAGTGT
>NZ_JAMAWN010000068.1:0-470 GCF_023713305.1 Psychrobacillus sp. MER TA 171
GCGCCCTTATTAACTTAACCTAAAAGTTAAAAGTACTACACTTGCAATCACGTAAGTGATCACAATTTGAATATCTTGCGTTTGTTTCTTTTTTTGATGTCGTTTTATCCAGTTTTCAAAGAACAAATTATTTCGTTGGTGGAGCCTAGCGGGATCGAACCGCTGACCTCCTGCGTGCAAGGCAGGCGCTCTCCCAGCTGAGCTAAGGCCCCGAAATAAAAAAAGGTATGGTGGGCCTAAATGGACTCGAACCATCGACCTCACGCTTATCAGGCGTGCGCTCTAACCAGCTGAGCTATAGGCCCTCTTTGAATTTCCATATCTATTAAAAGTATTAATATACATGAACATTCAAAACTGAACTGCAAAACGTTAAGATACAGATAAAAATCTGTATTCCGAATATATCCTTAGAAAGGAGGTGATCCAGCCGCACCTTCCGATACGGCTACCTTGTTACGACTTCACCC
>NZ_JAMAWN010000069.1:0-470 GCF_023713305.1 Psychrobacillus sp. MER TA 171
TCGCGGTGTCGCCCGCGGCAGCCGTTTCGACGAAGCCCGGCATCGCGCGTCGCACGATCGTCGGATCGGGCGGGCACGGCTTGAAGCGCGGATCGAGCTTCGCGGCCGGACCGACCGCGACGACGCCGGCGATCGTGTTCTCCGGCGCCATCGCGAGGATCTGCTTCGCGATCGCGCCGCCCTGGCCCACGCCCGCGACGATCGGCGTGAAATAGCGCGACGACTGCGCGAGACGTTCGAGCTGATGGCTGACCGCCTCGGCGTCGCCGTCGAGGTGGTGGCAAGTCTCCTGCTTCGCGGCGAGATTCGCCGCGTAACGCGTGGAATCGACGCCGACCGTCATCGCCCCGGCTTTCGCGAGCGCGTCGGCCGCCTGCTGATCGGCGGCCCGCCAGCCGCCCTCACGCGAGAACAGCACGACGAACCCGCGCAGCGGCCCGCTCGGCCTGGTCACGGTCACGGGCCCGTAG